>NZ_JBVIHJ010000017.1:0-171881 GCF_055570355.1 Streptomyces sp. NPDC031225
AAACGCCCGGTTACATTCCGAACCCGGAAGCTAAGCCTTACAGCGCCGATGGTACTGCAGGGGGGACCCTGTGGGAGAGTAGGACACCGCCGAACTCCTTTTAGAGCTCTGGCTCTTGGGCACGCAGCCCAAGAGCCAGAGCTTTTTTGCGTTGAGGTAGGGTCAGGGGGCATCGTCGGCACATTTCCCACAGGAGGCTCCCGGGTGGAGGTCCAGGAGACCCGGGTCCAGACGGACCGGGTCCTCACCATCCCCAACATCCTCAGCATGGCGCGGCTCGTTGGCGTGCCGCTCTTCCTGTGGCTGATTCTCAGGCCTGAGTTCGGGGGCCCCAAGAGTGACGAGTGGGCGTTGCTGGTGTTGGCCCTGAGCGGCATCAGCGACTACCTGGACGGCAAGCTCGCCCGGCGCTGGAACCAGATCAGCAGCCTGGGCCGGCTGCTGGATCCCGCGGCTGACCGGCTCTACATTCTTTCGACTTTGGTCGGTCTCACCTGGCGCGAGATTCTGCCAATCTGGTTGACGGCTGCACTGCTTCTGCGTGAGCTGGTTCTCCTGGTGATGGTGGGCATCCTCAGGCGTCACGGTTATCCTCCACCGCAGGTGAACTTCCTCGGCAAGGCCGCCACCTTCAACCTGATGTACGCCTTCCCGCTGCTCCTGCTCAGTGACGGAACCGGATGGCTCTCGTCACTCGGTGCTATTTTCGGATGGGCGTTCGCAGGATGGGGTACAACCCTCTACTGGTGGGCAGGAGTCCTCTACGTGGTACAAGTCCGCCGCCTGGTCCGTGCGGACGCCATGGCCGATTGAACTCGTCCATTGGCACAGCCGTAGCGGCTCGATGGCCCCCGACGGAAAAGTGCGGGACAATCTGGACGGGTGAAGTCGGCTAGACCGTCATCTCTTGGAGGAGGACGCTTCCGACATGAAGGCCGTCGTGATGGCCGGAGGCGAAGGTACACGCCTTCGCCCAATGACCTCAAGCATGCCCAAGCCGCTCCTGCCGGTGGTAAACCGGCCAATCATGGAGCATGTTCTTCGGCTGCTCAAAAGGCATGGTCTCAACGAGACCGTCGTCACCGTCCAGTTCCTGGCCTCGCTGGTCAAGAACTACTTCGGTGACGGCGAAGAGCTCGGGATGGAGCTCTCCTATGCCAACGAGGAGAAGCCACTCGGTACCGCCGGAAGCGTCAAGAACGCCGAAGAGGCGTTGAAGGACGATGCTTTCCTCGTTATTTCCGGTGATGCCCTGACCGACTTCGATCTCACCGAGCTCATCAACTTCCACAAGGAAAAGGGTGCGCTGGTCACTGTCTGCCTGACGCGTGTACCCAATCCCCTCGAATTCGGCATCACCATCGTCGATGAAGAGGGGAAGGTCGAGCGCTTCCTGGAGAAGCCGACCTGGGGGCAGGTTTTCTCGGACACGGTGAACACGGGCATCTATGTGATGGAGCCCGAGGTCTTCGACTATGTCGAGTCCGATGTGCCCGTGGACTGGTCCGGCGATGTCTTTCCGCAGTTGATGAAGGAAGGCAAGCCGATCTACGGCTATATCGCTGAGGGGTACTGGGAGGACGTCGGCACCCACGAGAGCTATGTGAAGGCTCAGGCCGACGTTCTTGAAGGCAAGGTCGACGTCGAGATCGACGGCTTCGAGCTCTCCCCGGGCGTATGGGTGGCCGAGGGTGCTGAGGTGCATCCCGATGCCGTTCTCCGTGGCCCGCTTTACATCGGGGACTACGCGAAGGTCGAGGCCGGAGCCGAAATCCGTGAGCACAGTGTCGTCGGCTCCAACGTGGTCGTGAAGAGCGGGGCCTTTCTGCACAAGGCCGTTGTGCACGACAACGTGTACGTCGGCCAGCAGAGCAATCTCCGCGGATGTGTCGTCGGGAAGAACACCGACATCATGCGCGCGGCCCGTATCGAGGACGGCGCGGTCATCGGTGACGAGTGCCTCGTCGGCGAGGAATCGATCATCCAGGGGAATGTGCGGGTCTACCCGTTCAAGACCATCGAGGCCGGTGCCTTCGTCAACACCTCGGTCATCTGGGAGTCCAGGGGGCAGGCGCATCTCTTCGGCGCCCGCGGGGTGTCCGGCATCCTGAACGTCGAGATCACTCCTGAGCTCGCGGTCCGGCTGGCCGGTGCCTACGCGACGACCCTCAAGAAGGGGTCGACCGTCACCACCGCCCGCGACCACTCCCGAGGCGCCCGGGCCCTGAAGCGGGCAGTGATCTCCGCTCTCCAGGCCAGCGCCATCGACGTACGCGACCTGGAGAACGTACCGCTGCCCGTGGCACGGCAGCAGACCGCGCGGGGCAGTGCCGGCGGGATCATGATCCGGACCACGCCCGGCGTGCCGGACTCCGTGGACATCATGTTCTTCGACGGGCGGGGTGCGGACCTCTCCCAGGGCAGCCAGCGGAAGCTGGACCGGGTCTTCGCCCGGCAGGAGTACCGGCGGGCGTTCCCCGGGGAGATCGGTGACCTGCACTTCCCGGCGAGTGTCTTCGACTCGTACACCGGTTCGCTGCTGCGGAACGTCGACATCACCGGGATTTCCGAGTCCGGGCTCAAGGTCGTCGTGGACGCCTCGAACGGCAGCGCGGGGCTGGTGCTGCCCAGTCTGCTCGGGAAGCTCGGTGTGGACTCGCTGACCATCAACCCGGGGCTCGACGAGTCCAGGCCCACGGAGACGGCGGATGCTCGCCGGTCGGGGCTGGTGAGGCTCGGAGAGATCGTGGCGTCCGCGCGGGCCGCGTTCGGGGTGCGGTTCGACCCCGTGGGTGAACGGCTGTCCCTGGTCGATGAGAAGGGACGGATCATCGAGGACGACCGGGCGCTGCTCGTCATGCTCGACCTGGTCGCTGCGGAGCGGCGCAGCGGTCGTGTGGCGTTGCCGGTGACCACCACGCGGATCGCCGAGCAGGTGGCGGCGTACCACGGCACGCAGGTGGAGTGGACGACCACGTCGCCCGACGACCTCACCCGTGTCGGCCGTGACGACTCCACGATCTTCGGCGGTGACGGCAAGGGCGCCTTCATCATTCCGGAGTTCAGCAGTGTCTTCGACGGCGCGGCTGCATTCGTGCGGCTCATCGGGCTGGTGGCGCGGACGCAGCTCACGCTCAGTCAGATCGACGCGCGGATTCCGCGGGCGCACGTCATCAAGCGGGATCTGGCGACCCCGTGGGCCGTCAAGGGGTTGGTGATGCGGCGGGTCGTCGAGGCGGCAGGCGATCGCTTTGTCGACACGACCGACGGTGTCCGGGTCGTGGAGACCGACGGGCGCTGGGTGATGGTGTTGCCGGACCCGGCCGAGGCGGTCACGCATCTGTGGGCCGAGGGGCCCGACGACGCATCCGCGCAGGCCCTGCTCGACGAGTGGGCGGCCGTCGTGGACAGCGCCGGCCGCTGATCCACACACGCGCGTGCCGGACATGTGCCCCCCAAGGGGGCCTGTCCGGCACGCGGATGGGGCCGTTCGGAGGTAGTGGCCGCGACGTGCGACGATGTTCGGCATGCCGCAGCAGCCCCCCGCCCGGAGCACCCCCACGCGCCCCTCGCGCCCGGACGCCTCCATGTCGCTGCTCACCAACGTCATGGATCACAGCCTCGACGACGGATACGCGGAGTCGGCGGCCCGGAAGAAGGCCGCCGGTGACGCCGGGCTCCCCAGGACGTTGCGGGCCAAGCTCGGTCTTGCCGTCGGCCTGGTGCTCGCGGCTCTGGTGGTGACCGTGGGGGCGGCGCAGGCCCGCGTGGCCGCTCCTGTCGTGGCCAAGGAGCGCGAAGAGCTCATCGACCGGATCGACCGTGAGAGCGAGACGGCGGACAAGCTCGAGAAGAGCGTGGACGAGCTGCGCGACGACGTGAGCACACGGCAGCGCCAGGCGCTGAAGCAGAGCGGCGACAGCGGTCGGGCCGATCTCATGGGCATCCTGTCGGGCGCCGCGGAAGTGCACGGCCCCGGCGTCAAACTGGTCGTGAACGACGCGAAGGAAGCCAGCACGGGCGGCGACGGCAACCCGCGTGAGACATCGGGGTTCTCCGACACCGGGCGGGTGCGCGACCGTGACATGCAGCGGGTCGTCAACGGGCTGTGGGCGTCGGGGGCCGAGGCCATCTCCGTCAACGGACAGCGGCTGACCGCACTGTCGGCGATCAGAGCCGCGGGTGACGCGATACTGGTCGACAACAAGCCGTTGGTTCCGCCGTATACGGTGCTTGCGGTGGGGGACGGGCAGCGGTTGAGCACCAGGTTCCAGAACAGTGCCGACGGACTGTATCTGCACGCCCTCCAGGAGAGTTACGGCATCCGGACCGCCATTTCCGTGGAGGGCGACCTCCGGCTGCCGGCCGCACCGAGTGTGATCGTACGTACAGCAGAGCCGAGAACTGAGAAGGGCACATCGTGATCGCCGTACTGGGCCTCGTCGTGGGAGTCGTGGCCGGCCTGTTGGTCCGGCCTGAGGTTCCGGCGGTCGTCGAGCCTTATCTGCCGATCGCCGTGGTGGCGGCGCTCGACGCCGTCTTCGGGGGCCTGCGGGCCATGCTCGACGGCATCTTCGACGACAAGGTCTTCGTCGTGTCGTTCCTGTCCAACGTGGTCGTGGCAGCGCTGATCGTGTTCCTCGGCGACAAGTTGGGCGTGGGCGCGCAGCTGTCGACCGGTGTCGTGGTCGTGCTCGGGATCCGCATCTTCTCCAACGCCGCCGCGATCCGCCGGCACGTCTTCCGGGCGTGAGGCCGATGAGCGAGCAGGACGAGCCGCCCGGCAACAGGCTGCGCAAGGAACTGCCCGAGGAACTTCCCGCGAGGCCGCCCGAGGTGGTGGACGTCCCGGCGGTGGAGCCTCGGCTCACCGGCCGTCAGCGGCTGGTGCAGGGGCTGTGGCCGCCGCGTGTGACGCGGGCCCAACTCATCGTCGCCGTCCTTCTGTTCGGCCTCGGGTTCGGCCTCGCCGTCCAGGTGGCGTCGAACAGCGACAGCGACAGCGCGCTGCGCGGGGCGCGGCAGGAGGATCTCGTACGCATCCTCGATGAACTGGACGACCGTACTCAGCGTCTTGAAGACGAGAAGCAGGGTCTCGAGAAACAGCGGGACGAGCTGGAGAACAGCTCCGACCAGGCTGAGGAGGCCCGCAAGCAGACGGTCGAGAAGGAGCGGCAACTCGGCATCCTCGCGGGCACCGTGGCCGCGCAGGGGCCGGGCATCACGATGACGATCGAGGACACCAAGGGGACGGTCGAGGCGGACATGCTGCTCGACGCGATCCAGGAGCTGCGCGCGGCCGGCGCGGAGGCGATCCAGGTGAACGGCGTGCGGGTCGTCGCGGGCACCTATCTGTCGGATTCCGACAAGAGCGTGAACGTCGACGGGAACAAGATCACCTCGCCGTTTCGTTTCAAGGTCATCGGCAATCCGCAGGACCTCGAACCGGCCCTCAACATTCCTGGAGGCGTGGTGCAGACTCTTGAGAAGGAGCAGGCCACCGTTACCGTCGAGCGGTCGAACAAGATCGTCGTGGACGCCTTGCGAGCGGCGAAGCGGCCTGACTACGCTCGGTCGTCCTCCCGGTGAACCGGGGGTGCATGCGGCGCGTCGGGCCAGGGCATGAGGTTGCGGGGGGTCGGCGCACCGAATGGGTGGTGCGTGGTGGAAACTGTCTGGTGGAAACGGACGTTGTGAGGGTGTCCGGGTCGACCGGTGTGTTCAATCAGGGTTCGTCCTGCCCCACGGGCGGGTCTGTTTCGGTCAAGGGGAATCGCCCGTGAAGTTGTTTGCGAAGTTGTTCGGCAAGAGCGCGCGAGAGGGCAGTGACAACGCGACCGCTCGTCATCGCGCACAGCCCGACGCAGAAGGGCAGCGCCCGCTGTTCCGGGATCAGGTCGGTGGCCCGGACGGTGACGTTCCCGGAGGTCAGGGCGTGCCGTCTGTTGACCCTGCCCAGTCCGGCGACATAGGTTTCGGGCAGCCGTCAACCTCAAGTACGGGTGGAGGGTTTTCCCCTATGTCGGCCCAGGTGTGTACGAGGTGCGGTAACCGCAACGCGGAGAACAGCCGCTTCTGCTCCAACTGCGGCGCCCCGCTGCGGGCGGGGGCCGTGCCCGAGCGTCCCTCGGAGACGACCTCCACCATCTCCATCTCCGGGCTCGAGGCGTACGACGCCGAGGTCACCGGACAGACGCAGATGCCGGCCCTGTCTCCGGAGGCACAGGCGGCCGTCGACGCGCTGCCGCTGGGCTCCGCACTCCTGGTGGTGCGCCGCGGGCCGAACTCGGGCAGCCGCTTCCTCCTGGACGGCGAGCTGACCACGGCCGGCCGGCACCCGCAGAGCGACATCTTCCTCGACGACGTCACCGTCTCGCGTCGGCACGTGGAGTTCCGCCGCGGCCAGGACGGCACGTTCACGGTGTCCGACGTGGGAAGTCTCAACGGCACGTACGTCAACCGTGAGCGCATCGACTCGGTCGCTCTGAACAACGGCGACGAGGTGCAGATCGGCAAGTACCGGCTGGTGTTCTACGCGAGCCAGCAGGGCTACTGACCCTCCCAGGGAAGGTCCATGCTTCAAACACCGAGCGGCGGTGCGGGACACGGCACCGCCGCCACGGACAGTGGGCTGATGAGCATCGGCACGGTGCTGAACGTGCTGCGCGACGAGTTCCCCGAAGTCACGATCTCCAAGATCCGTTTCCTGGAGTCCGAGGGGCTCATCGAGCCGCAGCGGACTCCCTCCGGGTACCGCAAGTTCAGCGACCGGGACCTCCAGCGGCTCGGCCACGTCCTGCGGATGCAGCGGGACCACTATTTGCCGCTCAAGGTGATCCGTGAGCATCTGGACGCCATGGAGCGGGGCGAGGCCGTCGCGCTGCCCACGGTGGGCCGTCAGCGCGACGGAGAAACGGTCCTGGAGGTCTCCGAGGGACCCACCGCGGCACGGATCGGCAGGACCGAACTGCTCGCCGCCGCCGAGATCGGTGAGTCGGAGCTGGCGGAGTGGGAGTCGTACGGGCTCATCGCCCCGCTGCCGGACGGGGCGTACGACGCCGAGGTGGTCACGGTCGCCGCGCTCGTCGCCGAACTCGGACGGTTCGGGATCGAGCCGCGGCACCTGCGCGCGATGAAGGCCGCCGCCGAACGCGAGGCCGGACTCGTGGAGCAGGTGGTGGCCCCGCTGAAGCGCCACCGCAATCCGCAGACCCGCGCGCACGCGGAAGCCCGTGCGAAGGAACTCGCCGGTCTCACGGTGAAGCTGCACGCAGCACTCGTGCAGACCGCGCTCGGTGTACGGCTGCCCTGAGGGCGACTGGTGCAGGAACTGTCACCCGTTTCCTGCCCGACTACCCAAACGTCCCGGGCACGGCCTAGGGTTGCTGTGTGAACGAGCTCGATGTCGTAGGTGTCCGGGTCGAAATGCCCTCCAACCAACCGATCGTGCTCCTGCGTGAAGTGGGAGGCGACCGCTACCTCCCCATCTGGATCGGGCCCGGGGAGGCGACTGCGATCGCCTTCGCGCAGCAGGGCATGGCCCCCGCACGACCGCTGACCCACGACCTGTTCAAGGACGTGCTGGAGGCGGTCGGCCAGGAGCTCACCGAAGTGCGCATCACGGACCTGCGTGAGGGCGTCTTCTACGCGGAGCTGGTCTTCGCCAGCGGGGTCGAGGTGAGCGCGCGGCCGTCCGACGCCATAGCGCTGGCCCTGCGCACCGGGACGCCGATCTACGGCAGCGACGGAGTCCTCGACGACGCCGGCATCGCGATTCCCGACGAGCAGGAGGACGAAGTGGAGAAGTTCCGCGAGTTCCTCGACCAGATCTCCCCCGAGGACTTCGGCACCAGCAGTCAGTGAGACGAAGGCGGCCGGCCCGGCGGATCAGCGGTCCGTGAGAGGCCGGCCGTGTCCGGTCGTCACCAAAATGCTGGCATTTGCCACCGGCGAGTGAGAGCGTCCTGCGGCCCGTTCGGAGCTCATTCGGCTAGCCTTTCCCCGCGGTTGGGTGCGGGAAACCACTCCTAGGGTGATTATCACCCGGCGTGCCGAGTGTGGCGATCGTTGACGCACCCCTGGTGACTGCCTACCGTCGAGAAGGCAGGTCAAGGACGGAGGTCGGCGTGAGAAGCAGCGGCGACGGTACGGCTGGGGGTGCCCCCGGACGGAGTCTCGGGGCAAGCGGTCCGTACCCTCCCCCAAGCTCTCAACTTCGGTCGAGCTGGGGGGATCCCCAGCACGGCAGCGCGGCCGATCCCGCTCCGCAGCGAACGGCGGCCGTGCCGAGCAGCGGAGGGGCGACGTCCATGGCGTCCGAGCAGATCGGCTATCGCGGCCCTACGGCGTGCGCGGCGGCCGGTATCACCTACCGGCAGCTCGACTACTGGGCACGCACCGGGCTCGTCGAACCGAGCGTGCGGCCCGCCCACGGGTCGGGGACGCAGCGGCTCTACAGCTTTCGGGACGTCGTCGTCCTGAAGATCGTCAAGCGGTTCCTCGACACCGGCGTGTCGCTGCAGAACATCCGCACCACCGTCCAGCACCTGCGGGAGCGGGGCTTCCAGGACCTGGAGCGCATGACGCTCATGAGCGACGGTGCCACGGTCTATGAGTGCACCTCGCCGGACGAGGTCCACGCGCTGCTCCAGGGCGGCCAGGGGATCTTCGGGATCGCGGTGGGTGTCGTGTGGCGTGACGTAGAGAGCGCCCTGTCCCAGCTGCACGGAGAGCGCATCGACACCGGGGAGACCCTCATGGGACACAACCCGGCGGACGAGCTGGCGCGCCGGCGCAACCGGGCGGTCTGAGACCCGCACCACCCTTCGGGGCGGGCATTGTCAGTGGCGTAGGGCAGCATCGGACATGTGAGAAAAGCGCCCACGATCCTGCATCTCGACATGGATGCCTTCTACGCCTCGGCGGAGCAGGCATCCAAGCCGAGCCTGCGCGGGAAGGCCGTTGTCGTGGGCGGCCTGGGGCCGCGGGGTGTGGTGGCGACCGCGTCGTACGAGGCCCGGGTCTTCGGTGTGAACTCGGCGATGCCCATGGGCCAGGCCAGGCGGCTCGCGCCGAACGCCGCGTATCTCGTGCCGCGCTTCGACTTCTACCGGTCGATCAGCGAGCAGGTGATGGGGCTGCTGCGGGAGCTGTCGCCGCTGGTGGAGCCGCTGAGCCTGGACGAGGCGTTCGTGGACCTGGAGGCCGGGGGCACGGCCTGGGACGACCGGTCGGCGCGGCTGGCCGGTGCGAAGCTGCGGGCCGACATACGGGCCGGCACCGGCCTGACGGGGTCCGTGGGGCTCGCCGCGTCCAAGATGCTCGCGAAGATCGCCTCCGAGCAGGCCAAGCCGGACGGGCTGGTGGTGATCGAACCGGGGACCGAGCGGGCGCTGCTGGGGCCGATGTCGGTGCGGACGCTGCCGGGGGTGGGGCCGGCCACGGGTGACCACCTGCGGCGGGCCGGTATCCATACGGTCGACGAGATCGTGGAGGCGGGGGAGGACGAGCTCGTACGGCTGCTGGGGAAGGCGCACGGGCACGGGCTGTACGCGATGGCGCTGGCCCGGGACGAGCGGGCCGTGGTGGCGGCGCGGGAGACGAAGTCGGTGTCGGTGGAGGACACGTACGACGTGGACATCCATGACCGGGTCCGGGTGGGGCTGGAGGTGCAGCGGCTGGCCGACCGGTGTGTGCGGCGACTGCGGGCGGCCGGGCTGTCGGGACGCACCATCGTGTTGAAGGTGCGGCGGTACGACTTCTCGACGCTGACGCGGTCCGAGACCCTGCGGGGGCCCACGGACGATCCCGCGGTGGTGCGGGAGGCCGCCCTGCGGTTGCTGGAGGGCGTGGACTCCACGGGGGGTGTGCGGCTGCTGGGGGTGGGGGTGAGCGGGCTGGCGGACTTCACGCAGGAGGACCTGTTCGCTCAGGCCATGGAGGAGCGCGGGGAGGACACCGTCGAGGAGGCGGCTGATGACACGCCTGCGGAGGAGCGGGAGGTGGCGGTCGGGCGGAGGTGGGTCGCCGGTCACGATGTGCGGCATGCCGAGTACGGGCACGGGTGGGTGCAGGGGAGCGGGCTGGGGAGGGTGACCGTGCGGTTCGAGACGCCGGATTCGGAGCCGGGGCGGGTGCGGACGTTCCGGGTCGAGGATCCTGCGTTGGAGCCGGCCGAGCCGTTGCCGTTGGTGGAGGCGGCGGGTCCGCACCGGATCACCCGTGACGGGTTGGTCGGCGGGTGAGCGGGCCGGAAGGTGCCTCAGGCGTCGGCTTCCTCCGTGCCCGCCAGCTTGCCGAAGTCCCGGTCCGGGAACGACGGCGGTGGGGCCGTGTCGAGGCCGTAGTGGTGGTAGAGCTGGAGTTCCTGCTCGGGGGAGAGGTGCCGGCCCACGCCGAAGTCGGGGGCTTCCTTGATGAGCCTGCGGTCGAAGGGGACGTGGAGTGTGCCTTCGATCACTTCGCTCGGTCCAAGGGGGACGAAGGCGTCCCGGGAGAAGAGGCCGGTGCGTATGGCCGCCCACTCGGGCACGCCGGTCGCGTCGTCCAGGTAGACCTCGTCAACACTGCCGATCTTGGTGCCGTTGCGGTCGAACGCCTTGCGGCCGATCAGGTTGCGCGGATCGATGTCGGTCTGCACGGGCCCTCCACTTGGTCGCACCTCATCCGAAGCGGTCGTAAGCACTACGAAAGAGCACATCGGGGTGTGCGGCCACTCGAAAGCTCGGGCGTTGACCTCGCTGGTAGTGTTGCAGGCGGCTGTCGACACCGTGCGGGAGAGTCCTCCAGACATCATCGGAGGCGCCGAAGGAGCAAATCCTCCCCGGAATCTCTCAGGCTCACGTACCGCACGGGCGAGGTCACTCTGGAAAGCAGGGCGGGTGTCGACGGCTTCCGCTCTCACCGACGGTGAAAGCCGACTGCTCTCGGGCGGTCTGGTGAAGCTCTCAGGTTGAGATGACAGAGGGGGAGGCCGTCGGGGTACCCGTGCCGGGGTGTACCCCTCGAAGGTCGCGTCAGACCAGGAGGCCTCCGCAATGACCGCCCATCGCATTCCGCTCTCCACGCTCGAGCAGGGAATCCCCTTCGAGCAGCGTCACATCGGCCCCGACCACGGGGCTCAGGCCAAGATGCTCGCCCAGGTCGGCTACGGCTCGCTGGACGAACTCACCGCCGCCGCGGTGCCGGATGTGATCAAGAACGCCGATGCCCTGGAGCTGCCCGGAGCGCGCACCGAAGCCGAGGTGCTGGCCGAACTGCGGTCGCTGGCCGACCGGAACCAGGTGCTCGACTCCATGATCGGGCTCGGGTACTACGGGACCTTCACGCCGCCCGTCATCCTGCGCAACGTCATGGAGAACCCGGCCTGGTACACGGCCTACACGCCCTATCAGCCGGAGATCTCGCAGGGGCGCCTCGAGGCCCTGCTCAACTTCCAGACCATGGTCGCCGACCTCACCGGGCTGCCGACCTCCGGTGCCTCGCTGCTCGACGAGGGGACCGCCGCGGCCGAGGCCCTGGCACTGTCCCGCCGGATGGGGAAGAACAAGAAGGGGATCTTCCTCGTCGACGCCGACGCGCTGCCGCAGACCATCGCCGTGATCCGGACCCGGGCGGAGCCGACCGGAGTCGAGGTCGTGGTCGCCGACCTCAGCGACGGAATCCCGGCCGAGCTCGCCGAGCGGGAGATCAACGGGGTGCTCCTCCAGTACCCCGGCGCCTCCGGGGCCGTACGCGACATCAAGGCGGTCGTCGACCAGGCCCATGAGCTCGGCGCGCTCGTGACCGTCGCCGCCGATCTGCTCGCGCTGACCCTGCTGCGGTCGCCGGGTGAGCTCGGGGCGGACATCGCGGTCGGGACCACACAGCGGTTCGGTGTGCCGATGGGGTTCGGCGGGCCGCACGCCGGATACATGGCCGTGCGGGAGAAGTTCGCGCGGAGCCTGCCCGGGCGGCTCGTGGGCGTGTCCGTGGACGCCGACGGGAACAAGGCCTACCGGCTCGCGCTGCAGACGCGTGAGCAGCACATCCGCCGGGAGAAGGCGACCAGCAACATCTGCACCGCCCAGGTGCTGCTCGCGGTGATGGCCGGGATGTACGCCGTCTACCACGGGCCCGAGGGACTCAGGGGGATCGCACGCCGGACGCACCGGTACGCGAACATCCTCGCCGCGGGTCTCACGGCCGGCGGGGTCGAGGTCGTGCACGGTTCCTATTTCGACACGCTCACCGTGCGGGTGCCCGCGAAGGCCGCCGAGGTCGTCTCCGCGGCACGGCAGAACGGCGTCAACCTCCACCTCGTCGACGCCGACCATGTCTCCATCGCCTGCGATGAGACCACATTGCGGGCCCAACTCGCCGCGGTGTGGGGTGCGTTCGGGGTCGAGGCCGACATCGAGGTGCTGGACGCGGCCACCGAGGAGGCGCTGCCGGACGCGCTGCTGCGCACCGATGACTTCCTCACCCATCCCGTCTTCCACCAGTACCGCTCCGAGACCGCGATGCTGCGCTACCTGCGCAGGCTGGCCGACCGCGACTACGCGCTCGACCGCGGCATGATCCCGTTGGGCTCCTGCACCATGAAGCTCAACGCGACCACCGAGATGGAACCGGTCACCTGGCCCGAGTTCGGCCAGCTGCACCCCTTCGCCCCCGCCGAGCAGGCACAGGGCTATCTGACGCTGATCCGGGAGCTGGAGGAGCGGCTCGCCGAGGTCACCGGCTACGACAACGTGTCGCTGCAGCCCAACGCCGGTTCGCAGGGCGAGCTGGCCGGGCTGCTCGCCGTACGCGGGTATCACCGGGCGAACGGTGACGAGCAGCGGACCGTGTGTCTGATTCCGTCGTCCGCACACGGGACCAATGCCGCCAGCGCCGTGATGGCGGGCATGAAGGTCGTCGTCGTGAAGACCGCCGGGGACGGCGAGATCGACGTCGAGGACCTGCGGGCGAAGATCGAGCAGCACCGCGACGAGCTGGCCGTGCTGATGATCACGTACCCCTCGACGCACGGGGTGTTCGAGGAGCACGTCGCCGAGATCTGCGCGCAGGTGCACGAGGCGGGCGGGCAGGTGTACGTCGACGGGGCCAACCTCAACGCCCTGGTGGGGCTGGCCAAGCCCGGGCACTTCGGCGGTGACGTCTCGCACCTGAACCTGCACAAGACCTTCTGCATCCCGCACGGCGGCGGTGGCCCGGGCGTCGGTCCGGTCGGTGTCCGGTCGCACCTGGCGCCGTATCTGCCGAACCACCCGATGCAGCCCGCGGCGGGCCCGGAGACCGGCGTCGGGCCGATCTCGGCCGCGCCCTGGGGTTCCGCGGGGATCCTGCCGATCTCGTGGGCGTACGTCCGGCTCATGGGCGGTGAGGGGCTCAAGCGGGCCACGCAGGTGGCGGTGCTCTCCGCCAACTACATCGCCAAGCGGCTGGAGCCGCACTACCCCGTGCTCTACACGGGCCCCGGCGGGCTGGTCGCGCACGAGTGCATCATCGACCTGCGGCCGCTGACCAAGGCGACCGGGGTGAGCGTCGACGACGTGGCCAAGCGGCTCATCGACTACGGCTTCCACGCGCCGACCATGTCGTTCCCGGTGGCCGGGACGCTGATGATCGAGCCGACCGAGTCCGAGGACCTGATCGAACTCGACCGGTTCTGCGAGGCGATGATCGCCATTCGCGGGGAGATCGAGAAGGTCGGGGCCGGGGAGTGGGCCGCCGACGACAACCCGCTGCGCAACGCTCCGCACACCGCCGGTGCGCTGGGCGGGGAGTGGGAGCACGCCTACACGCGCGAGGAGGCCGTGTTCCCTCCCGGGGTGTCGGTCGCGGACAAGTACTGGCCGCCGGTGCGGCGGATCGACCAGGCCTTCGGGGACCGGAACCTGGTGTGCTCCTGCCCGCCGATGGACGCGTACGAGGACTGACCTGAGGCGATGAGGGCCCCGTTACGGCGGGGCCCTTTTCCTTGCGCCGGGGGCCGGGCCTACGCGTTCGCCAGTGACACCTCGGTCGACTTGATGAGCGCGACCACGGGGGTGCCGGCCCTCAGGGCGAGATCGGTCGCGGCGTCCGCGGTGATCGCGGAGGTGAGTTCGCCTCCCTCGACGGCGATCTTCACGGTGGCCATGGCGGCGCCGGCGACCACGGCGGTGACGGTGCCCGGGAGCTGGTTGCGGATGGACACGCCCCGGATCGGGGCGGTGGCGAGGGAGACCTCCGTCGCCTTCACCAGGGCGCGTACGGACGAGCCCTGGGCGAGGCCGAGGTCGCCGACGGATTCGAGGGTGATCGCGGCCGTGAGGTCCTGGCCTCCGTCGAGTCGGATCGTGACCGTCGCCATGGCCTCGCCCGGCGTGACGGTGGTGACGGTGCCGGGGAGCTGGTTGCGGATGCTCAGGGTCATGGGCACCAACTTAGGACCTTGTGCGGCTGATGTCGGGTATGCGCCGGTCAGCCGGTGTGGACGCGGGGGCGGCGGGCGCGGTCCGGTTCCGCCTCGCGGAGGACCTCGCGGGTGACCGGGGCGACCTCGCCCTGGCCGAAGAGGAAGAAGCGCAGGAAGTTGGCGAAGGGGCTGCCTTCGGTCCACTCGAAGTACATGTGCGGGGTGCAGCCGGTGGTGTCGCGGACGTGCAGGAGGAGGGCGGCCAGGGCGTTGGGGATGGAGGAGGACTCCAGGGTCAGGACGCGGTAGCGGCCGTGGAGGATCTCGCCGCGGACGGTGAGGCTCGCCTCGAACTCGGAGGGGTCCAGGACGGTGACCTCGACGAAGACGAAGTCCTCGCCGGGGATGTCGTTGTCCTCGCGGATCTGCTCGATCTTGTCGCGGTACTCGGCGCGGTCGCGCTGGTCGGGTTCGTTGGCGATGAACCGGATCTTGCGGCTGGCGATGTCCCGGATGAAACGTTCCGCCATGCCGTCGAGCGTCACGCTGGTCACACGCAGCTCGAAGGCACGGGCCAGCCGGGAGAGCAGCGAGATCAGGATGATGCCGGCGATGAAGCAGGCGCCGATCTTGACGCCGTCGGGGCGTTCGATGACGTTGACGACGGTCGTGTAGAGGAACACCGCCGAGATGACGGCGAAGCCGATGGTCCAGCCGCGCTGGCCGGCCTTGCGGGCGGCGATGGTCACCGCGATCGCCGCCGAGCTGATCAGGACCAGCACGCCGGTGGCGTACGCGCCGCCCTGTGCGTCGACGTTCGCGTCGAAGATCCACGTCACCAGGAAGGCGATCAGGATGAAGCCGATGACCATGGGGCGCACCGCGCGGGCCCAGTGCGGGGCCATGCCGTAGCGGGGCAGGTAGCGCGGCATGAGGTTGAGCAGGCCTGCCATCGCGGAGGCGCCGGCGAACCACAGGATGGCGATGGTCGAGACGTCGTAGACGGTGCCGAAGACGCCGCCGAGGTAGTCGTGGGCGAGGTAGGCCAGCGCACGGCCGTTGGCCGGGCCGCCCGGCTCGAAGTTCTTCTCCGGGATGAGCAGGGTGGTGATGAAGCTGGTGGCGATCAGGAAGCAGCTCATGATGAGGGCCGCGACGGTGAGCAGCTTCTTGGTGTCGCGGATCCGGCCGGTGGGCCGTTCCTCGGTGTCGTCCGGGTCGCCCTTGACGTGCGGCATGACGGCGACGCCGGTCTCGAAGCCGGAGAGGCCGAGCGCGAGCTTGGGGAAGACGATCAGGGCCACGCCGATCATCACGAAGACGTTGCCGTGTTCGGTGGTCAGGGCGCTGGACCAGTCGGTGATGACATGGTCCGCGGTGACGATGTGCCACAGGCCGACGATCACGACGACGACGTTCAGGGCGAGGTAGATGCCGACCAGGACGGTCGCGATCCCGACGGCCTCCAGGAATCCCTTGAGGAAGACCGCGCCCAGCAGGGCCACGAGGGCCAGGGTGATCAGCATCTGCTTGTCGTGCAGGGCGCCGGTGAGGTGCGGGTTCTCGACCAGGTGGGTGGAGGCGTCCGCGGCGGACAGGGTGATGGTGATCAGGAAGTCGGTGGCGGCGAAGCCGAGCAGGGTGAGGACGAACAGCTTGCCCTGCCAGAACGACAGCAGTCGCTCCAGCATGGCGATCGAGCCCTCACCGCGCGGGCTCTCCTCGGCGACCCTGCGGTACACGGGCAGGGCGCCCGCGAGGGTGACGATCACCAGGACGATGGTCGCGATGGGGGAGAGCAGGCCGGCCGCGAGGGCGGCGATGCCGGGCTGGTAGCCGAGGGTGGAGAAGTAGTCGACGCCGGTCAGGCACATGACCCGCCACCAGGGCTGGCCCTGGTGTGGGGGTTCCGGTTCGGCGTGCGGGCCCGGGTGGCCGCCGCCCTTGCCCATGTCCGACAGGCCTTCCAGCATCCAGGAGCGCAGGCGACTGGAGGGAGGGTGTTCGGTGGTGGCCATCGCGGGCGCTCCAGAGGTGCGGCTCAGCTGGGTTCGGGCCGCCCCGACCGACGGCCGGACCAGCGTAAGCGGAGAGTGACGCCTGGGCCCACGGATGTGGGGCGTATGGGCGTCAAGCTTCCGTTAAGACTCGGTCCGCGAGGGCCGGCGGCGGGTGTCGGGGCAGCTGGGTGGGGGTTTCTCCCGGAAAAGGTCGGTGGGTCGGATCGGGGGAGGCGAACACGTTGCGTCATGGTGGCGCCGGGTGTCGACGTGTTCGGGGAGAGCTTCCGGCAACCGGGCCTGCTCCGGTGAATTCACCGTGACTTGCCTGCCACCGTCCAGGAGGGCGATGCCCGGTGCACGCGGTGTGCGGCTCACCTCGTCGGAGCGTCACCCCGGCCCGAGTCCTGTCGAGCAGTCCGTTCCGTAAGGATCGCCAACGAGAGCGAATGTTTCGGTTCGGAGGCGAATGTGCCGAACCCTTCGGTCGGGGGTCGCCTCAGGTGCGGAAAGCGGAGCGATAACGCCCCTGACCGGCAAGGGAGGTTGAGGTGGGCCCCTTACCGAGTGGGCCGAGAGGGCAGTTCCTTCGGGGCGTCGGTGGAGCGGGTCCTTGGCCGGGACGCCTACCTGGCGCCTGTGGGTCGGTCCGGGCTGCCGCTGTCGATCTGGCATGTGGCAGGCGCCCGGGTGCCGTTGGCCGTAGCTCGGTGCAACGCCCCTGGGGGATCGGCGATTTCGGCGCCGGGAGCGTTGCGGGATGCCGGGTGTCGCGAAAATCCGATCGCGCGGCAGCCCCGAGGTCCCCGGTCGTTTCGGATACCCGGCTCTGTTCGCGGCGGGCTGCGGTCCGGGCCGGTCCGGCACTCCTTTGTCCACCGGCGTGATCCATGCGGACCTTCTCGCGTTCTCCAACGCGCCGTGACGTGTGCGGACTTCCCTTCGATGGCGTCGAGACGGCCGCTCCCGGAATCGACCGCGCCCTCGTGCGGGCGGGTCGGCCGAGGGCGCCGTGGGCTCGCCTGGTTCAACTGCTCAACATTGCCTGTGCACAAGGGGTTGCCACCGTTTGGTAGCTGTCTCTAGGGTGCGGCAGCAGCGAAGGTTTCTGGATCTACTCCGAAACTTTCGGACCGCAGGACGGACAAGGACGGCTCCGTCCCGTACCCAAGGAGCGCATCATGGGCGACCCGGCACTGTCCCGCCGTGGATTTCTGGCGGCGTCCGCCGCGGCCGGTCTGAGCATGACGGCACTGACCGGCTGTGGCGGCGACTCGGACGGAGGATCGACCGACGGGACGACCACGGTGGAGTGGTGGAACATCTCCACCACCGAGCCGGCGAAGAGTGTCTGGGCGGGCCTCGCCAAGAAGTTCGAGGCCGCGAACCCCAAGGTCAAGATAAAGATCGTCCAGCTGGAGAACGACGCCTACAAGTCGAAGATGACGGCGCTCACCGCCTCCGGGAAGCTCCCCGACATCTTCCACACCTGGGGCGGTGGCGTCCTCAAGCAGCAGGTCGACGCGGGGCTCGTGGAGGATCTGACCGACCGGACCAAGCCGTGGGCAGACGGTCTGCTGAAGGTCACCAAGGAGCCGTACATCCTCGACGACAAGGTCTACGGCATTCCGTTCGACATGGGCATGATCGGCTTCTGGTACAACAAGAAGCTCTTCAAGCAGGCCGGTGTCAGTGAGCCCCCCACCACCTGGGGCGGCTTCCTGGAGGCCGTGAGCAAGCTGAAGTCGAAGAACATCACGCCCATCGCCCTCGCGGGCAAGGAGAAGTGGCCCGGCATGTACTACTGGGCCTACCTCGCGATGCGCACCGCCGGCATCGACGCCCTCCAGAAGGCCAGCGAGGACAAGGACTTCACCGGTGCCGGATTCGTCGAGGCCGGCCGGCACCTCAAGCAGCTCGTGGACCTCCAGCCCTTCCAGAAGGGCTTCCTCAACGCCGCCTACTCCACCCCCACCGGCCAGGCGGCCGCCGTCGGCAACGGCAAGGCGGCCATGGAGCTCATGGGCCAGTGGGCGCCGTCCGTGGAGGCCGACAGCGGCAAGGGCCTCGGGGGCGACCTGGGCTTCTTCCCGTTCCCCGCGGTCGAGGGCGGCAAGGGCGCCCTCACCGAGGTGTTCGGCGGCGGCGGCGGACACGCCCTGCGCCGGGGTGCCCCGCAGGCGGCCGTGGACTTCCTGAAGTTCTTCGCCTCCGAGGCCACCGAACTGGAACTGGTCAAGAAGACCAGCATCCTTCCGGTGCTCCCGAACGCGGAGAAGGCCATGACCGACCCCAACCTCAAGCTCGTCCAGGCGCAGTTGAAGGCCGCCACCGGCTTCCAGCTCTACCTCGACCAGGCATACGCGCCCGCCGTCGGCCAGGAGGTCAACGACAGCGTGGCCGCGCTCATCGCGGGCTCCAAGTCCCCCGAACAGGTCACCCAGTCGATCACGCAGACGGCGAAGGAAGAGCAGTAGCCCGCGATGACCTCCACGTTCCTCGCAGACAAGCGGAGCGGTCCGGGTACCGATCTCCCGCCCCCGGAATCAGTCAGGGCCCGGGGGCGGGGCCGTCGGCGCGTACTGCACTGGCTCACCGCGGTCGGCTTCCAGGTGCCCGCGCTGGTGCTGTTCATCGGCATGGTCCTGCTGCCGATGCTGTTCGCGCTGTACGCCGCGTTCTTCCGCTGGGGCGGCTTCGGCATGCCCTCCGACTACGTCGGCGTCGACAACTTCACGTCGCTCTTCGACAACCCGGTCTTCCTGGGCGACCTGTGGCGCTGTCTGGTCCTGGTCCTGCTGTCCCTCGCGCTCCAACTGCCGTTCGCGCTCGCCATGGCCGTCCTCCTCAACCAGAAGATGCGCGGCAGGGCCCTCTACCGGATGTTGTTCTTCGCGCCCTACGTCCTGTCCGAGGCGATCACGGGTGTGCTGTTCAGCATGGTCTTCGCCCCGGACGACGGCCTCGCCGACCACGTTTTCGGCGCGGTCGGCCTCGACGGGGTGGGCGGGCTGTGGTTCGCCGACCCCTCGTACGTCATGGCGACGCTCTTCCTGGTCATGATGTGGAAGTACTTCGGCTTCCACATGATGCTCTACCTCGCCGGACTCCAGTCGATCCCGAGGGAGTTGACCGAGGCCGCGCTCATCGACGGCGCCGGTGCCTGGCAGCGGTTCCGCAACGTCACCCTGCCGCTGCTCGCGCCCACCCTGCGGATCAGCGTCTTCCTGTCCGTCATCGGCTCCATCCAGCTGTTCGACCTGGTGTGGGTGGTCACTCAGGGCGGCCCCGACCACCATTCCGA
Source organism: Streptomyces sp. NPDC031225 (assembly GCF_055570355.1). Lineage (NCBI taxonomy): Bacteria > Bacillati > Actinomycetota > Actinomycetes > Kitasatosporales > Streptomycetaceae > Streptomyces > Streptomyces sp. NPDC031225. The sequence goes on from NZ_JBVIHJ010000017.1 coordinate 19,688, forward strand.
GACCATGGCCGTGACCATGTTCCAGTACGGGTTCAAGCGCTACCAGGTCGGCTACGCCAGCGCGATCAGCGTGGTCATGTTCGGCATCTGCCTCGTCTTCGCCCTCGCCTACCAGCGGTTCGTGCTCCGCCGCGACCTCGAAGGGGCCACCACGACGATGAGGGGGGACGGCAAGTGACCGCCCGCAAGACCACCACCGCACGGACCCTGCCCCTGCACGCGATCCTCGTCGCCGTCGGCGCGGTGATGGTCGTACCCCTGGTGTACGCCGTCCTGTCCGGGTTCAAGTCCACCGACGAGCTCTCCAGCAACCCCTTCGGGCTGCCGAAGCGCTGGCTGATCAGCAACTACACCGACATCCTCGGCGGGAGCGACTTCTGGCGGCTGCTCGGCAGCAGCACGCTGATCGCGGTGGGTACGACGGTGTTGGTGGTCGCCGCGTCCGCGCTGGCCGCGTTCTCCTTCGCGCGGTTCGCCTTCCGCGGCCGGGAGGCGCTGTTCACGCTCTTCACGATGGGGCTGATGTTCCCCTTCGCGGTGGCGGTGCTCCCGCTGTTCCTGCTGCTGCGCTCGCTCGGGCTGCTCGACAACCCGCTGGGCGTGATCCTGCCGCAGGCCGCCTTCGGACTGCCGATGACGATCATCATCCTGCGCGCCTTCTTCCGGGAGATCCCCGGCGAGCTGGAGGAGGCGGCCACCCTCGACGGGTGCAGCCCCTTCGGCTTCTTCTGGCGCGTACTGCTGCCGATGGCACGGCCCGCCCTCGGCACGGTCTCGGTGCTCGCCGTCGTCACCAGCTGGAACAACTTCATGCTGCCGCTGCTGGTGTTCACCGACAACACATGGTGGACGCTGCCCATCGGCGTGCAGCAGTTCCAGGGCCAGTACTCCGCGGAGTACGCCCGGGTCTTCGCCTATCTCGTCCTGGCGATGGTGCCCGCCCTCGCCTTCTACTCGGTCGCCGAGCGGCAGCTCGTCGGCGGCCTGACCGCCGGTGCCACCAAGGGCTGACGGCGGCGGTTCCACCAGTACGGCTCACCCACCCCCTCACGTGAGGAGTCGCCCCATGCGCAGCACCACCCGCCTCAGACTCGCCGGTGCTCTCGCCGCCGGTCTCATCGCGACCGGCATCGCCGCTCCGGCCGCCCAGGCCCACGGCAGACCCACCACCCTCGCCGACCTCGCCCAGCGCCACGGCCGCTACTTCGGCAGTGCCACCGACAACCCCGAACTCGTCGACGAGCCGTACAAGAAGATCCTGGGCAGCGAATTCGACCAGATCACGCCGGGCAACGGCATGAAGTGGTACGCCACCGAACCCCAGCAGGGCGTCTTCGACTGGACCAACGGCGACGAGATCGTGAACCTCGCCCGGGCGAACCACCAGAAGGTGCGCGGCCACACGCTCGTGTGGCACAGCCAGCTGCCCGGCTGGATCACCTCGCGCGAGTGGACCGCGGACGAGCTGAAGCCCGTACTGAAGAAGCACATCCAGACCGAGGTGCGGCACTACCGGGGCAAGGTCTTCGCCTGGGACGTCGTCAACGAGGCGTTCAACGAGGACGGCACCTACCGCGAGACCGTGTTCTACAAGACCCTCGGCCCCGGCTACATCGCCGACGCCCTGCGCTGGGCCCGCCAGGCCGACCCCAAGGTCAAGCTGTACCTCAACGACTACAACATCGAGGGCGTCGGCCCGAAGAGCGACGCCTACTACGCCCTGGCCAAGGAGCTGAAGGCGCAGGGTGTCCCGCTCGACGGCATCGGCCTCCAGGCCCACCTGGCACTTCAGTACGGCTATCCGACCACCCTGGAGGACAACCTGCGCCGCTTCTCCAAGCTGGGTCTCGACACCGCGCTGACCGAGGTCGACATCCGGATGATCCTGCCCGCGACCGAGGAGAAACTGGCCCAGCAGGCCCAGTGGTACGCGGACCTGACCGACGCGTGCCTCGCGGTGCGCCGGTGCGTCGGCATCACCATCTGGGACTACACCGACAAGTACAGCTGGATCCCCGCGTTCTTCGAGGGCCAGGGCGCCGCGCTGCCGTGGGACGAGCAGCTCAAGCCGAAGCCGGCGTACGCCGCGATCCGGGCGGCACTGAAGTAGCCGGGCTCATCGGGGGGTTGGTGGTGCGGTGCTCGACCGCACCACCAGTTCCGTGCCCAGCTCCACCCGCGGCGAGTCGGGGCGCTCGCCGCGGGCCAGTTCGAGGACCGTGCGGACGGCCAGCTTGCCCATGTCGGCGAGCGGCTGGCGCACGGTGGTCAGCGGGGGCGCCGACCAGCGGACTTCCGGAAGGTCGTCGAATCCCACCAGGCTCAGGTCCTCGGGCACTCTCAGGCCGCGCTGCCTGAGCGCCTCGATCGCGCCGAGCGCCATCTGGTCGCTCGCCGCGAACACCGCCGTCGGCGGTTCGGGCAGGTCGAGGAGCTTGCCGCAGCCGGCGAAGCCGGACTCCGGGTGGAAGTCGCCGGGTACGACCAGCGACTCGTCGAGGCTGAGACCGGCGCCTTCGAGAGCGGCCCGGTAGCCGTCGAAGCGGGCCCGTGAGCACAGCAGCCGGGGCGGTCCGGCGATCAGGCCGATCCGGCGGTGGCCCAGCGACAGCAGGTGCTCGGTGGCCGCGAGGCCTCCCGACCAGTTGGCGGCGCCGATGGTGGGGGCGTCCAGGGCGGGCGAGCCGGCCGGGTCGACGACCACCAGCGGGACACCGAGGACGCGCAGTTCGTCGTGGAGGACCGGCTCCAGGGCCGAGGTGACGAGGATGACTCCGTCGGAGGCGCGGGCGCGCAGGTTGCGCATCCACTCGCGGGCGTCCCCGGAGCGGCCGTGGATCGCGGAGACCACGGTCCCGACGCCCTCCGCATGGGCGACCTCCTCGACGCCCCGGATGATCTCCACGGCCCAGGGGCTGTCGAGGTCGTTGAAGACCAGGTCGAGCAGGGCGGCGCGGGTGCCGTGGGCCGCGGGGCGCTTGCGGTAGCCGTGCTGCTGGAGCAGTTCCTCGATCCGGGCGCGGGTGCGCGGGGAGACGTCCGAGCGGCCGTTGACCACCCGGGACACCGTCGGCACCGAGACTCCGGCCTGCCGGGCGATCTCCGTGATGGTGACCCTGCCCCGGGGCCCGGCGCCGGCCTCGCCTGCTGTCACGTGCCCACCTCCACGTCTCCGTGTCGAAACTTCCAGGAGTCTTCCGGAAAAGTGGGTTCATACACAAGGCGTCACAGGGAGTGATCGCCCCCGGACATGCGTCGGGGCCGGTGCGCAGACAGTCGCTGCGAGCCGGCCCCTCAAGGTCTCCGGGCGATTCGGCGGCCGCCCGGCTGTGCTCAGGCGGCCGTGGCCGCCGCGAGCGGGCGGTGCGGGGCGATGACCCGGCCGTCGGGCAGGAGCTCACCGGTGTCCTCGAAGAGCAGAACGCCGTTGCACAGCAGGCTCCAGCCCTGTTCCGGGTGGTGCGCCACGAGGCGGGCGGATTCCCGGTCGGCGGAGTCGGCTGTGGGACACGGTGACTGGTGCTGGCACATTGGTGGGATCTTTCGCTGTGTTGTGGTCATGACGTCCCCCGTCGTGATTACTCAGTCTGAACCCAGTGTTGCTCTACGGGCGTCAATCCGCAGGTATTTCGCATCACCACTTCTTCACAGGTTGATGACGCATCACCCGGCTGGACGGTTCATCCCAACTGCACTGCCCCTTTGGGTGGTTCGCAGTGGCCGGATAGGGCTAGTCCACCTGGAGTCGCCCCGTGTTCGGCTCGTCCGAGCAATTATCCGCTCGTACGAGCAAAATCTTTTCTGTGGATCCCCGCGGATTCTGTACGACCTTAATCCCGCCGCGAACGGACCCGTACCCCGCTACCCGGAATTCGGGGCGGGGTACGGGGACGCAGGTGTGGGATCTCAGGCAGGCGAGCCGAGCAGGGGGGCCGGAGCCACCCGATGGGTCAGTACCGGGAGCAGTTCGGCGGCCCGGTGCGGGCGGTGGGCGGCGATGCCCGGCGGGGCCGGCGCCAGCGGCACGAGCAGATCGGAGGCGGCGAGGCGGCCCGTGGCGGCGTCGGCCGCGCAGTCGCCGTGCAGCCAGAGCGCGAGCATGTACAGGCCCGGGATCGACAGCAGCCGTGGCTGGTAGGGCTGCTGCATCACCTCGGCCTGGCGCAGCGCACGCTCGGTGGACGCGATGTACGGGCCCTCGAAGAAGTGCGAGAACGCCCAGCCGTCCGGGGTCAGCATGGTCTCGGCGGCGGCCACCGAGCGCTCGCCGCAGCGGATCAGGAAACGCCACCCGGTCAGCCTGGTGGCGTTGCCGTCCAGGACGTGCACGGGCAGTGGAAGTTCGGGTGTGACGGGTCCCTGGGCACGGAGCAGGGAGGGTGTGCGGGCCTCACGGACGGCGGTGGGCGAACCGAGTGCGGTGAGGACGGAGCGAAGTGCGGGCGCGGGAGCCGGGTGGACATGCAGCGGCATGGTGGGTCGCCTCTCATTCGACAGGCATGGTGGCGCGAGGGCGGGGGCGGACGGCGCTGTCAGCTCACGGGGCCAGAGAGGCGGGGGCCGGGGTCCGGTGAGGCGGCGCACGGAGGAGGACTGCCGAACGTCGCCTGACGGCAGGATCAAGAACCGCGGGGTGCCCACCCTCTGCCTTGTTCGCGGAGTTTATACGACATGTGTTCAGACAGTGTTTCGTCTAGCCGCTTTCGGCGCGCGGGGCAAGGGATACTTCAGTCGGCGTTACGCGGGAATCATCCCGATTCCGTGCCTGCCCGGCGGCGGTGACCTCGGGAAATACCGGTAAAACGGTCGGCCCGTTGTCGTCGGCGTTTTTCACGAGTTCTTCGGGGCACCCGGAACTGCTGAGCGCATCATGCCGAGTGAATGTGCCACCGGTCACATCCGACAGCGTAGCGGGCTCAAAGCCCTCGCGGGACGTTACCGATCGTTCCGGCGGGGCATCATCCCACCTGACTCAATGACGTATCGAGGAGGGACCCTTCGATGGGGGAGAAGGTCGTGGCGGGGCAGTTCGACCTGTCCGATCGCCAGGGCTACCGCGACAAGCTCCGCAGGTGCCTGACGGGGCTGGAGCGGCTCCTGGCGGAGCAGCGGTTCGACCGTCCCAAGAACCTGATGGGGCTGGAGATCGAATTGAATCTCGTCGGCTCCGACGGTATGCCGAGAATGCTGAATGGGGAGGTCCTCGAACGCATCGCAAGCCGAGATTTCCAAACAGAACTCGCCATGTTCAATCTGGAAGTCAACATAGCCCCACACCGACTGGGCGGCAGGGTTTTCGACCGGCTCGCGGAGGAACTCCGCACATCGCTGGCATATGCCGACCGTAAAGCCGGTGAGCTCGACGCGGGAATCCTGATGATCGGCATTCTGCCGACGCTGGACCGGGACGACCTGGTCTCCTCCAACCTTTCCGACGTCGACCGCTACACCCTGCTCAACGACCAGATCGTGGCCGCGCGCGGTGAGGACTTCGTCCTCGACATCGACGGGGTGGAACGCCTCACCTGCACCTCGAAGTCCATCGCCCCGGAGGCCGCCTGTACGTCCGTGCAGCTCCACCTCCAGGTCACCCCGGGCCGGTTCGCCGACGTGTGGAACGCCGCCCAGGCGGTGGCGGGCGTGCAGATCGCCGTCGGCGCCAACTCGCCCTTCCTGTTCGGCCGCGAGCTGTGGTGCGAGTCCCGGCCGCCGCTCTTCCAGCAGTCCACGGACACCCGCCCGCCCGAGCTCCAGGCCCAGGGCGTCCGGCCGCGCACCTGGTTCGGGGAGCGCTGGATCTCCTCGGCGTACGACCTGTTCGAGGAGAACCTGCGCTACTACCCGGCGCTGCTTCCGATCTGCGACGAGGAGGAACCGCTGAAGGTCCTCGACGAGGGCGGCGTGCCCTCCCTCGCCGAACTCGTCCTGCACAACGGCACGGTGTACCGCTGGAACCGGCCGGTCTACGGCATCGCCGACGGCGTCCCGCACCTACGCGTCGAGAACCGGGTGCTGCCCGCCGGGCCCACCATCACGGACGTCATCGCCAACGCGGCCTTCTACTACGGCCTGGTCCGCGCCCTCGCCGAGGAGTCGCGCCCGGTGTGGACCCGGTTGCCCTTCGAGGCGGCGGCGGCCAACTTCGACGCGGCATGCCGGTACGGCATCGACGCCCGCCTCACCTGGCCCCGGCGCGGCCGGTACGGCGGCACCGTCGAGGTCGACGCGGTGAGCCTCGTACGCGACGAACTGCTGCCGCTCGCCGAGGCAGGCCTCGCGGCGTGGGGCGTGGAGCGCGCCGACCGGGACCTCTACCTCGGGGTGATCGAGGAGCGGTGCCGGCGACGGACCAACGGGGCGTCCTGGCAGGCGGCGACGTTCCACCGGGCACTGGAGGCGGGCCTCTCCAGGGACGCGGCCCTGGCGGCCACGACCCGACGGTACGGCGAGCTGATGCATCAGGGAGACCCGGTGCACACGTGGCCGGTGGGGTCGCCGGAGCCGGTGCCGCTGGGGTGAGGCCGTCGCGTACCGCCGTCGTGGTGGATGGCCGGGGCCGGCCGAAGCGCGGCCGCGGTGCGGGGCCCCGGTGTCAGCTCGTGCTGCTGCCCCGGGCGCCCGCCGCGACGATCGCCTTCAGGATCACCGTGTGGATCTGGGCGGGGTCGTTGACCTGCTGACCGGAACCGCCTGTCGCCTCGGCGAGCTGTTGCGCCTCCGCGCGGTCGGCGTCGGGGCCCACCGCGATCACGATGAGTGGGATCGGCCGTCGGGGGTCGGACAGCTTCTCCAGCTCCGAGATCAACTTCCCGCGCGAGATGCTGCCCGGGTCCTGGTTCACGCCGTCCGTCAGCACGACCAGCGCGTTGAACTTCCCCTCGGCATAGGAGGAGGCCGCCGCCCGGTACGCGGCGAGCGTGGTGTCGTACAGCCCCGTCGCGCCGCCCGGCACCGGCTCCAGGCCGCCGAACGCCGCCGACAGCCGCTCGCGCTGGGTCCCGCCGCCGTCCGCGCTGTCGCCCAGGCGTTCCGTCGGCACCAGGACCTTGTAGTCCTTGGCGCCGTCGAGTTTGGTGGAGAACTCCCACAGTCCGATCTCGTCCTCCTGGGTGAAGGTGGCGAGGGCCTGGAGGAGGGACGCCCTGGTGACGTCCATGCGGGAGCGGCCGGTGCCCGGCACGGGCTCCGACATGGAGGAGGACGCGTCCACGACCGTCGTGATCCGTGCGCTCTGCACGGTGATCGTCCAGGTGCCCAGGGCCTCCTGGAGGGCCGTCGCCGAGGCGGGCTCGGGGGCCGCCTCCGTGTACGGCTGCGGCACCTTGCCCCCGGCCTTCGCCACCAGCGTGGCCGACACCTGGTCGTCGGACGTGCGGAACCCGTGGTCAGTCAGCAGCTGCTCCTGCTCGGGCTTGCGCAGATACGTCATGAACCGGATCGCCGCCCGGCTCTCGTCCGTGGTCAGCCGGGTCTCGTCGACGAGCGCGTAGGGGTAGTCGAGCCGCGGTGAACCGTCCGTGGGATAGAAGAAGTCCAGCCCGCTGCCCGAGTCGGCCGAGGAGTTGTACGCGAAGGAGGCCTGCTCGGACAGGACCAGCGCCTGGTTGCGCTTCGGATTGCCCTGCTCGGTGCCCGAGGAGCCCCGCGGCAGGGTCTCCACCAGCTGCCCGTCGCTGTCGGAGATGCGCTGCGAGAGCGCCTTCATCATCGCCGCGGCCTGTGTCTGCCCGCCCTCGACCCGGCCGGCCGCACCGCTGAGCCGGGTGAGGGCGAGCAGCCCGGTCGCGCTGCGCGCGGGGTCGGCGGCGCCCAGCTTGAGGGAGTCGTCCTGAAGGGTGGCGCCCGCCAGCGGGAGCCAGCCGTACGTCTTCTTCGGCCAGCCCAGTGACTTCGCGGCGGCCGGCACCATCGCCATCCCGACCGGACTGGAGGCCACATTGCCGACGCGGGCCACCTTGGTCGCGCCGCCGTTCGCGGAGATCTGCTCCACCCACACGTCCGAGTCCGGCACCCACACCTGCGCGTCGGGAGCCTTTCCGGCCGCGAGGGTGTCCCTGACCTTGTACGACTCGCGCGCGGTCACCGTGATGTCGAGGCAGCGCCCGTCGGAGGTGAGGTTCTGATCGCGGGCGCGCTTCGCCGCGGTGCGCAGTGCCGGGGCCACATCGGGGGAGGCGGCGACCTTGAGCTCCACGGCTTCGTCCCGGCAGGAGGAACCGAAGGAGAGCAGGCCGCCCTGGGCCGCGGCGGCCGTACCGCCGGCGACGGTCACGACGAGCACCGTCGCGATGGCCACCGTGCGGCGGCGCACGCGCGGGCGGGGCTCGCGTGGGCGAGGGTCGTGTGGACGGGGGTCGCTGCCGCCCGCCCCATACTGATCGGGCAAGCTGTGACGTCCCATGACGGTGGTGCCCCTCCCTGTCGACTCCCCGTGCCCGGACAGCCGTATCCGGCAGGAAGGAGGGAGGTACGCCCCCGTACGGCGTCCGTCCCCTCGACGGTCTGTCACGCACGAACTTCGTAAAGTCTCACGATCTTCGTAAGTTCTTTCGAAGGACCCTAGCGGGGCTGCGATGGGGATGAGGCGGGATTACTCAACTGGAGGCAGGTGTGCAGGCGGAGACAGGTGGGGTGGCCGATTCTTTTCCCGGGGAGGCCCTCTCACGGAAGTTCTTCCGTGACGAGACACTGCTCGTTCTGGGGCTTTCGCTCGGTGCGAGCGGTGTGTCCGCACTGATCAGTTTTGTCGGATCGGTCACCAGGCCGGGAGGCCTAAAGGACCAGGCGGCGACCCTCAACGCCTCGGCCGCGCCCGGCCGCCCCTGGCTGGATCTTGCCTGGCAGCTCTTCGGGATCACGTCGTCCCTGGTGCCCGTGCTGCTGGTCGCGCACTTCCTGCTGCGCGAGGGCGGGAGCCTGCGGACCCTGGGCTTCGACCGCACCCGGCCGGGACCCGACCTCGTCCGCGGGGCCGGGATCGCGGCCGTCATCGGCAGCACCGGAATCGCCTTCTACCTGGCCGCGCGCGGCCTCGGCTTCAACCTCACCGTGGTGCCCGAGGCGCTGCCCGACGTGTGGTGGAAGTACCCCGTCCTGATCCTTTCGGCCATGCAGAACGCGGTCCTCGAAGAAGTGATCGTCGTCGGCTACCTGCTGCGCCGGCTGCACCAGTTGGGCTGGACCCCCGGCACCGCGCTGGTGGCCAGTTCCGTACTGCGCGGCAGCTATCACCTCTACCAGGGGGTCGGCGGGTTCATCGGCAACATGGTCATGGGCGTGGTCTTCGTCTACCTGTACCGGCGGTGGGGTCGGGTGGGGCCCCTGGTGGTGGCGCATTCCCTGCTCGACATCGGGGCGTTCGTGGGATACGCGCTGCTCGCGGGGAAGGTCGGCTGGCTGCCGACGGCGTGAGCGGCTGTCACCACGCCAGCAGCTCGCCCTCGATGACGGTGACCGCGCGGCCCGTCAACAGGGTTCGCTCGCCCCGGAGTTCGGTGCGGACCCGGCCGGAGCGGGGCGATGCCTGCAGTCCGGTGAGTTCCGTACGGCCGAGGCGCCCGGACCAGTGGGGAGCCAGGGCGGTGTGGGCGCTGCCGGTGACCGGGTCCTCGTCGATGCCGACGTTCGGGAAGAAGCAGCGGGAGACGAAGTCGTAGCCCAGCGCCGGGTTCTCGGCGAGGGCGGTGGCGATGATGCCGCGCGCGGAGTACGCGGCCAGCGCCTTGTGGTCGGGGTTCAGCGCGTGGACGGTCTTCTCGTCGGCCAGTTCGAGCAGCAGGTCGCCGATGTTCGGGCCGGTGTCGAAGGCGGTGAGGGGCTCGGCGCCCAGCGCCTCGGCGACTCCCTCGGGCGGTTCGACCGGGGTGAGCGGGGCGGTCGGGAAGTCCAGGGTGATCGAGCCGTCCTCGCCGGGTGTCGCGATGAGGACACCACTGCGGGTGGCGAACCGCGCGGGGCCTTCATGGGCGCCGGTGCTGTGCAGGACGTGAGCAACGGCGAGCGTCGCGTGGCCGCACATGTTCACCTCGGTCGTGGGTGTGAACCAGCGCAACGCCCAGTCCGCCTCGCCGCCTGCGGGGAGCCGGTGGGCGAAGGCCGTCTCGGCGTGGTTCACCTCCAGGGCGATGTTCTGGAGCCGGTCGTCGTCCGGGAACGCGTCGTCCAGGAGCAGGACCCCTGCGGGGTTGCCGGCGAAGGGGCGGTCGGTGAAGGCGTCGACGATACGGATGCGCATGGCAACGACGGTACGGCGTGATCTCGGCGCCGGAACAAGGCCAATTCCGGGGTGCTGGACCCATTTCCCGATGCGTCGACCGTGAGGGATCGCGTCGCGGAGTATCACGGGGGTTGGTGGCCTTCGGGGCTGCGAACGCCCGCGCCTTGGAGACGCTGCCGGTTGCCGCCTTGGCCGTGTTCGTGCCGCCTGAGGTCGGTGATGTCGGCCGCGACGAGAGGCGGTCGTCGTGGAACGGGAGCCCACCGGGCCGGGACCTCTGCGTGAGCCGGATCCGGGCGGGATTCGTTCCGGCGCGCTTGAGACCGCGATCAGCCGGGGCTGCTCGTGCTCGCTCCGTTGTCGTCCTGGCCGGCCGCACGGGATCGGCGGCGACGGTGGTCGGTGCTGCGGCGGAAGTGCTCGGCGACGGAATGACTCCGCGCCCATTGCGCGATGGGCGGCGAGCGTTCATCATCAGGAAACCTGTTATTTTAAACTTGCACTGATAGGTGCCCCGCATGCCGCTCAGCTCCAGAATCAAGGCCCGAGGGATCCAGCTCCTGCTCGGCCGCGTGATGTCCCGCGTGCACAAGGACCTGCGCTTCACCGACGTCCCGGCCCGCACCGAAACCCTTCGGGTGGAGACCGGTGCCGGTCCGGTGACGTGCACCGTCTACCGCCCGCCGGCCTCCACCGGGGCCCCGGCCCCCGTGTACGTCAACTTCCACGGGGGCGGGTTCGTGGTCGCCCGAGCCGAGCAGGACGACCACATCTGCCGCTACATAGCCGCCACGGCCGGCTGTGTCGTGATCAACGTCGACTACTCGGTCGCCCCGCAGCGGCCGTTCCCCGTCCCCGTCACCCAGGCCTACGACGTCACCGCGTGGGTCGTCGAGAACGGCGCCACGGGCGGCTGGGACGGGACACGCCTCGCCGTGGGCGGACACAGTGCCGGGGCCAACCTGACCGCCGCGGTCTGCCGCCTGGCCAGGGAGCGCGGAGCCTTTTCGCCCCGGCTGCAGATCCTCGACTCGGGGCCCTTCGACCAGGTCGCCGACCCGGCCACGAAGCAGTCCCTCATCGCCAAGCCCCTGCTCACCCCCCAGCTCATGCGGATCTTCACGGCCGCCTACGTCCCCGATCCCGCCGACCGCGCCCAGCCCCTCGTCTCGCCGGGCCTCGCCGACGACCTCGCCGGACTCGCTCCCGCCCTGGTCGTCACCGCGGAGAACGACCGCCTGCGCGACGAAGGTGACGCCTACGCCAAGGCCCTGGAGGCCGCCGGTGTCCCGGTCACCCACCACACCTTCGTGGGCGTCGACCACTACTTCACGCACACCGGCCCGGTACCGGCCGGGAAGGAGGCCATCCACCTGATGGCCACCAGCCTGCGCGCCGCCCTGAACGACTGACACGGCAGGGCGCTCGCGGGAGGCCGGAGGATCCGCCGCCATGCGCGCGAGCACCGGGCCGGCGAGGCGGCGGAGCTGTGCGGCAACATCACGGCATCCTCACCGTGGCGCCCGCCGGAGGCGACCCGCCGGAGCGCCGTCGGGGCCGGTGGGCGTGCCGAACCAGCGGGTGAGGTGGTCGTCCAGCTCCTGCTGGTCGTCGCCGATCCAGGCGACGTGGCCGTCGGGGCGCAGCAGGACGCCCGGGACGTCCAGTGCCGCGGTGGGGTCCGCGAGGTGGTCGACCCGGTCCGACCAGCCGCCGACGGTCAGGCGTTCGGTGCGGTCCAGCAGCATGCCGCGGCCGCGATGCAGCAGACCGTAGAGGCTGCCCTGCCGCACGTCGACGTCGCGCAGCCGGCGGCCGAGCAGGTCAGGGCCCGCGCCGAAGTCGTAGCGGATGTCGATCGCTGTGATCTTCTCGATCAGATGGCGGTTCACCGCGTCGAAGTCCATGAGTTCGGTGAGCAGCCTGCGTACGGCGCGCGGGCCCGGTTCGGTGGAGTGCAGTTCCATCTGGGCGCGGGTGTTGTCCAGCACGTCCTCGGCGACCGGGCGGCGTTCGGCCTGGTAGGTGTCCAGCAGTGTGTCCGGCGCCCACCCGTGGATCTGGGCGGCCAGTTTCCAGCCGAGGTTGAAGGCGTCCTGTACGCCCAGGTTGAGGCCCTGGCCGCCGGTGGGCGGATGGATGTGTGCCGCATCGCCGGCCAGCAGTACGCGCCCGACCCGATACCGGTCGGCCAGCCGGGTGGCATCCCCGAAGCGGGACAGCCGGCGTGGGGAGTGCACGCCGAAATCGGTTCCGGCGACAGCGCGCAGCTGTTGCCTGAAATCCTCGAGAGTGGGCGGTTCCGCGCGGTCGCCGACTCCCGCGGCCGGCACGACGACGCTGTAGATCCCCGCGCCGAAGGGCCTGAGCCAGAAGCGCTGTTGGGTCCGGCCGATCTCGGTCACCCTGGCGGCGATCTCCTCCTGCGGCGCGCTCACTTCCATCTCGCCCATGAGCGTCTCGGTCCGCGAGGGCTCGCCGGGAAAGCCGACGCCGAGCAGTTTGCGCACCGTACTGCGCGCCCCGTCACAGCCGACGAGATAGCGCGAACGCAGCCGTTCCCCCTCGGCCGGCTCGACGGTCACACCCTCGTCGTCCTGCTCGAAACCGGCGACCGCGCAACCGCGCCGGACCTGCGCACCCAGTTGGATCACATGCTCTTCGAGGACGCGCTCGAAGACCTGCTGCGGGATGCCGAGCAGATAGGCGTGCGCGGAATCCAGGTCCTTGGGCGCGGGTTTGTCGATGGCGGCGAAGAACCCGCCGGCCGGACGCTGCCGTCCGTGTTCGCGAAGGCGGTCCAGCAGTCCGCGCATGGCCATCAGTTCGAGACTGCGGATGTGCAGACCGACGATGCGGACGAACGAGACGGGCTCGGTCTCCTTCTCCAGGACGAGTACCCGCACGTCGTGCAGCCGTAGTTCGGCGGCCAGCGTCGCGCCGGTCGGCCCGCACCCGGCGATGATCACGTCGAACATGAGGGGCGCGCGATCGGCGCCCGGGGCCTGCGGCCGGAGTCGGGGGACGCCCGCGGTGGCGTCGCACTCGGCCGAATCGCTCGACGACGGTTGGGCGGTGAACTGCGGAGAGTCCATGGGTGGTGCCTTTCGGGAGTGCCCTGTGGGGGAGGCGCTCCCGGCGAGACCTACGTCGATCGCCCGACCGTGACGGGAAGGGGGAGCACCCACATCGATACAGCGTTCATGGGTCTCACCTCCTTGGGCGGTGCCGCGGTCGACGGCAAGTTACAAGTTTGGGCATCGGCCCGTCCACCCCTTTTCCGGTTGGCGGCGTGAGCGCACCCGTCGGCACAGGTCGGTGCGGTTGTCGGTTGAAGGGCCTTGCCATGTGAACAGTCCCGATATATCGTTGAAGCATCGCGACTGATCGACGATGGAATGGAGTGATTGCGATGCGTTCCCATGGATTCGAGCGTGGACACGGTGGTGCCGGTCGTCAGGGCCGAGGTGGCTTCGAGAGCCTGCGTGGCGCCTTCGGGCCTTTCGGTCCGGGCGGCCCCGGTGGCCCCGGCTTCGGTGGTCCGGGGTTCGGCCCCGGGCCCTGGGGGCCGAGGGGGCGGGGTGGACCCAGGGGGAGGGCGCGGCGCGGCGACGTGCGCGCCTCGATCCTGGCCCTGCTCAAGGACCGGCCCATGCACGGTTACGAGATGATCCAGGAGATCGCCGAGCGCAGCGGCGGGGCGTGGAAGCCCAGCCCCGGCTCGGTGTACCCCACCCTCCAGATGCTGGAGGACGAGGGGCTGATCGCCAGTGAGAGCGAGGGCGGCAAGAAGCTGTTCGCGCTCACCGAGGCCGGCCGCGCCGCGGCCGACGAGGGGCCCGACGCGCCCTGGGAGGAAGCCTCCCGCGGCATCGATTTCGAGGCGCTGGGTGAGATCCGGCAGGCCGGGTTCGGTCTGATGGAGGCCTTCGGTCAGGTCTGGAAGACCGGCAACAAGGAACAGCGCGACAAGGCGGTGGCCGTCATCAACGAGGCCCGCAAGAAGCTGTACCTGATCCTCGCAGACGAGGACTGACAGCCGTACGGCGATCGACAGGCGCCCCGTGGAGCGATCCGCGGGGCGCCCTCGTGTGTGCCGCGCTCACTCCACCAGCCCGGCCAGCTTCCGCAGCGACTCGTTCAGGGCCGCGGTCCCCGAGTCCTTCAGCTTGCCCGCCATCAAGGAGACGGCGGCGCCCGTGAACTCACCGTCGATGCGGACGGCCGTGGCGTCGCCGTCGGGGGTCAGGGTGTAGCGCGTGGCGACGCTCACCGCCATCGGGCCCTTGCCCCGGATGGCCAACAGCCGGGCCGGCTCCACCTGGTCGACGGTCCACTCGACCTCGGCGGGGAAACCCATCAGCTTCATGTTCTCCTGGAAGGTCCCGCCCACTTCGAGAACCGTCGGGCCACCCTTGGGGAAGCTGGTGTGGGTCGCGTTCCACTCCCCGTACGAGGACCAGTCCGTGAGCTGTGCCCAGACCTTCTCCGCGGGTGCCTGGACGCGTGCCTCCGCGCTGATTTCCGCCATGCGGCCACCTCTTCGTGTCGGGCTGTGGTGTCGCGGAAAGTAGCCGCAGGGACCGCAACATTCAATACTGATGAACCGTCAGGAAGTGCGCACCGTCCTGGGCGGCCCGGCTGTCCAGGCGACCCTGCGTCCGGGCCGGCCCGCCTCAGCCGACCTCCCGTATCACCGCCGCGTCGAAGAGGTCCCACGCGCGCGGGAACGCGCTCTCGTCGTGGCAGTGCCAGGCCTCCCAGAACAGGTCGGCGAGCAGTGCGTCCTCCGGGCCGTACACCCGGTACACGTACTGCTTGCCGTCCACGGCCGGCAGCGTCACCAGCCAGCTCCTGCTCTCCACGCCTGTGTGGGACGAGTGGCGTCGCACCGCGGTTGCGCAAGGGGCGCACGGCGAGGCGGTGCGCGCCCACCAGGACAGAACGGCTTGATCTCCTCCCTGAGGAGGAGATTCCTGCTCCCGGGGTCCGCTCAGCGTGGGACCCGAAGATGCTTCCCCTCGGGGATGACTCGATTCGGTGGGGCTGATGGGGTGGGACACGTGCACCCCCGAATCCCCCGGCAGTCGGCCCGCGAACAGGGCGGCCCGCCGGCCGTCGGCCCGGACGGCGATGCCAGGCTCAGCGCGCAACTGGCAGCGGTGGTGTCCGGTGCCCGCAGACGCGCGCTCCGTGACGGTGACCGGCAGATCGACACGGCACATCTGCTGCACTCGCTGCTGGACGCCGACGCCGAGGCGTACGCCGTTTTCGAGGGTGAAACCCAGTTGCCCCGGCTGCTCGGCTATCTCGTGCAGCGCAGCATCGGCTACGGACTGCGCTGGCAGGGCACCGTGGAGGACTCCGTCCCCGTCCCCGTCGTGACGGCGGCCGATGGCTTCTCGCCGCTCGCCGCGGGCGCGATGGCGTACGCCCATGCCCGGGCCGGGCACCGCGACGACGGACCCTCCCGGGGGATCGACCTGCTCGCGGCGATCCTGGCGGACCCCGGGTCCCGGGCCGTGGAAGTGCTGACCCGCGCCGGTATCGATGCCCGGGACGTGCGCGCGCGGATCGAGGACCGTCGGCCGGGAGGCCTCCGGAGCGGACCGCAGCACCCTGCTCCCTGAGGCGGGGCGCGCGGCGGGGGCGGGTCCAGCCGCTGAGACAGGAGTCAACAGGGGTGACGCTCATGTCGTCCCCTGTCATCATGGGTCGGTGTTTACGTCTGAGAGCAGCAGTGCCGGTGGCGGCAAGGGCGTCGGACTCGGTCTGGCGCTGGTGTCCGCGCTCGCCTTCGGTGGTTCCGGGGTCGCGGCCAAACCGTTGATCGAGGCAGGGCTCGACCCGCTCGACGTGGTGTGGCTGCGGGTGGCGGGCGCGGCCCTGCTGATGCTGCCGCTAGCCGTACGCCATCGCGCGCTGGTGCGCCGTCGGCCCGCGCTGCTCGCCGGGTTCGGCCTGCTGGGCGTGGCCGGTGTGCAGGCCTGTTACTTCGCCTCGATCTCCCGCATCCCGGTCGGTGTGGCCCTGCTCGTCGAGTACCTCGCGCCCGCGCTGGTGCTCGGCTGGGTGCGGTTCGTGCAGCGGCGGCCGGTGACCCGCGCGGCCGCGCTCGGCGTGGTCCTCGCGGTCGGCGGCCTCGCCTGTGTCGTCGAGGTCTGGACAGGTCTGGGTTTCGACGCCCTCGGGCTGCTCCTCGCGCTCGGTGCCGCCTGCTGCCAGGTCGGCTACTTCGTCCTGTCCGACCAGGGCAGCGGCTCCGCCGACGCCCCTGACCCGCTCGGCGTGATCGCGTACGGCCTCCTCGTCGGCGCCGTTGTGCTGACCGTCGTGGCCCGCCCGTGGGCCATGGACTTCTCCGTCCTCACGGGCCGGGCCGACATGGACGGCACCCCGGTCGCGGCGGGGCTGCTGCTCGGGTGGATCGTGCTCGTGGCCACCGTTCTCGCCTACGTCACGGGCGTGGTCTCGGTGCGCAGGCTCTCACCGGCGATCGCCGGGGTCGTGGCCTGCCTCGAAGCGGTCGTCGCGACGGTCCTTGCCTGGGTGCTGCTCGGCGAACACCTCTCGGCACCGCAGATCGTGGGCGGCGCGGTGGTCCTCCTGGGCGCCTTCATCGCCCAGTCCTCGGCCCCGGCCAAGGGCTCCGCTGAGCCGATCGCGACCGGCGGCGGCGAGAGCCGGCTCGCCGCCCGGAAGACCTCTGCCTGAGCGCTCCGCGGGATGTGCCGGCTCCGTCGCCGAAAAGCAGCGGACCTCACCCGGCCGTCCTGGACTAGGCTCCGCGCCATGCATACGCGCACTCTCATCGTTTCTCCGCCGGCCGCCTGAGGCGGGCCTTCCGGACATCACGCCCGGCATGTCGCCGGGCGTGACGGTGCTGCCCGCAGACGAAGTCCGCGGACCCCGCCATCGAGCGGGTGTCCCCTTCCGAACTCCGCGCTTCGGCGCGTCTGCGGAGAGAACACGTGTTGCATGCTTCTTCAGGCCTGCCCATCGGGCGAGGTCTCGTCTACCTGATCATCGCCGGTACCACCTGGGGCACCGCGGGAGCGGTCGCCTCTCTGGTCTACCGCACCAGTGACCTGGGCCCGTTGGCCCTGTCCTTCTGGCGCTGCGCGGCCGGGCTCGTGGTCCTGCTCGGCGTCCGTGCCCTACGGCCACACGCGCGTACGGCCGTCTCGGAGTCGGCGGGCCGCAGGGCACTGCGCGTCGGCGCCTCGGGCCTGGCGCTCGCGGTGTTCCAGACCGCGTACTTCGCCTCCGTACGGTCCACCGGCCTCGCCGTGGCCACCGTCGTCACCCTCGGCGCCGGACCCGTCCTCATCGCACTCGGGGCACGCCTGGCCCTGGGGGAGCGGCTGGGGCGGAGCGGAGTCGTCGCCGTCGTGGGCGCACTCGCCGGACTCGGCGTGCTGATGCTCGGCGGCGCGGAGGCGTCCGTACGGCTCCAGGGTGTGCTCCTCGGACTGCTCTCGGCGGCCGGCTGCTGTGTGATGACCCTGATCACGCGCGCCGCCCGGGCCGGGTCCTCCGGCACGTCCCTCGGGGTGTTCGCGGTCACCAGCGTCTGTCTGCTGCCCTTCGCGTGGGCCGAGGGACTCGTCCCGCACACCGCCCAACCCGCCCTGCTCGTCGTCCTGTTGGCCTACCTCGCTACATTTCCCACGGCTCTCGCCTACGCCCTCTACTTCGCGGCGGCAGCGGTCGTCCGCTCCACCACCGTCTCCGTGATCATGCTGCTCGAACCGGTGAGCGCGGCGGTCCTGGCCGTCGTGCTGTTCGGCGAACACCTCACCGCGACCACCCTCGTCGGCACCCTGCTGATGCTGGGCGCGGTCGCCGGGCTCGCCGTGACGGAGGCACGCGTACTCGCATGACGAGCGGCGGGGCCCTTCTGCGGGAAGGGCCCCGCCGTTCAGGCGCGCTGTCGCCGCAGGAGATGCTCACGCGCCGCCGCGTCCCCAGGAGCGCCCCGGCCGGCCAGCTCTCCCACGATCCGGTCCTGCACCTCCACGGTCCGCTTGCCCGCGTATTTGAACTTCGCCCGCACGCCGGTCACTTCGAGCCGCAGCCCGCGGATCCCCGACAGCGACCTCCCGAACGGCGCCTCACCGGCCGCCGCCTCCGAGGTGCCGCCCTCCGGCTGGAAGTGGCCGACCTGGCGGTTGAGCAGTGCGGCCTTGCCGGCCGGATCGTCCACCAGATGGGCGCGGCAACGGAGTTGGACGGCCGCGTAGAAACTCGTGGGCACGCCGTGCTCGGGAGAGGTGTCCGGTTCGGCCTGCCAGGGGCCGGGGACGAAGGCGTAGTCGTCGACCACGCTCAGCACCACCTCCGGGTTCGCCTCCAGTGCGTCCCAGAGCGGGTTTGGCCGGGCGAGATGTGTGAGGGCCTCGCCCCGCTCCGGGTCGTAGGCGAAGTGCAGCGGCTGGACGAACGGCGGCTCGCCCGCCGGGCCGTTGACGACGAGTTGCCCGAAGTCGTGGACGGCCAGCCACCGTTGCCACTCGGCGTCGTCGCGGGCCGCGTCCCAGGGATGGATCAGCATCACAGGCTCGCCAGGTAGCCGGGGACCTCGGTGCCGGCGGCCAGCCCGCCGTCGGCGACCGGGGTGCCGTAACCCTTGCGCAGCGGGACCACACCGGCCCAGTGGGGGAGGGTGAGGTCCTCGGGCTCGTCGTTCACCCCGCCGGTGCGCAGCTTGGCGGAGACCTCGTCGAGGTCGAGGCGGATGACGGCGGTGGCGGCGAGTTCCTTCTTGTTGGCCGGCCGCGAGTCGGCCGCGCGCCCCGGGACCACATGGTCGACCAGCGCGTCGAGGGCGAGGCGCTTCTCCTCGGGGTCCGTGACGTCGTACGCGAGTCCGTGCACCACCACGGACCGGTAGTTGATCGAGTGGTGGAAGGCCGAGCGGGCCAGGATCAGCGCGTCGACACGGGTGACGGTGAGACACACCGGCAGCCCGGGGTCGGCCGTGCCCGTCATCCGCAGCGGGCGTGAACCGGTCGAGCCGTGGACGTAGAGCCGCTCGCCGACCCGGCCGTAGAGCGTGGGGAGCACCACCGGGGCACCGTCCCGGACGAAACCGAGGTGGCAGACGTAGCCCTCGTCGAGTATCGAGTGCACCAGTTCCCTGTCGTACGAGGCCCGTTGGGGGGAGCGCGTCGGGACGGTGCGGTCGGTCGGCGCGTAGGCGGTCGGCTCCGGCGTGGTCGCGGTGGTCCCCTGCATTGCGGTCTCCATTGCACTAGTGCATAGTAGGCTTTGTGCTAGAAGGATATCGGATCGAAGGTCGGCGCGCAGCGGAGATTGCGGCGAGCGTCGAACGTGCGGTGGGTGCCGGAGAGCTGGAGCCAGGGCAACTGCTCCCGCCGATGCGGGAGTTGGCGGCCGATCTGGGCGTGAATCCCAACACGGTCGCGGCCGCGTACCGCACCCTGCGCGAGCGCGGGGTCATCGAGACCGCCGGGCGGAGAGGCAGCCGGGTGCGGTCGAAGCCGGCGACCACGGGACGCGAGTACATCCGGGTGGAGGTCCCGGACGGGGTGCGGAACGTGGCGAACGGCAACCCGGACCCGGCGCTGCTCCCCCCGCTGGCCCCCGCGTTCGCCGCGGCCGCCGAGCAGGGCGACCGGGAACCCGTCCTGTACGGGGAGTCGACGGTGGACCCGGACCTGGCGCGCCTCGCCCGCAGGGCACTGGACGCGGACGGCGTTCCCGAGGGCCCCCTCACCCTGGCCTCCGGCTCCCTCGACGTGATCGAGCGAGTCCTGGCGGCCCACCTCAGACCGGGCGACACCGTCGCCGTGGAGGACCCCGGCTGGGGCAGCCTCCTCGACCTGGTCCCGGCGCTGGGCCTGCGCATGGTCCGGGTGGGCGTGGACGAGGAGGGCCCGCTGGTGGACGACGTGCGCCGCGCCCTGACGGCCGGCGCGCGAGCCCTGATCGTCACCGACCGCGCCCAGAACCCGACCGGGGCCTCGGTGACGGCCACGCGCGCGCATGCCCTGCGCGCCGTGCTCGGGGAGCACCCGGACACCCTTCTGATCGAGGACGACCACGGCCACGGCATCGTGGACCTCCCCCTGCACCCGCTGGCCGGCGTCACCCGCCACTGGGCCTTCGTCCGCTCGGTCGCCAAGGCCTACGGCCCCGACCTGCGCCTGGCGGTCCTCACCGGTGACGAGGTCACGGTGGACCGGGTCCAGGGCCGCCACCGCCTGGGCCCCGGCTGGGTCAGCCTCGTCACCCAGCGGGCGGTGGCGCACCTGTGGGCCGAGGGCACACCGGACACGGCGAAGGTGGCGGCGGCGTACCGCAGGCGCCGCGATCAGCTGATCGGCGCGCTGGCGGAGCGTGGGGTCGAGGCCCACGGCCGCAGCGGCCTCAACGTGTGGATCCCGGTCCCGGACGAGACCGGAGCGGTGGCCCGCCTGCTCCACGCGGGCTGGGCGGTGGCCCCGGGTGCCCGCTTCAGGATGGGCGCCCCGCAGGGGATCAGGGTGACCGTGGCGACTCTCACGGCCGAAGAGGCCGTAGCCCTGGCGGACGCCGTCGCAGGGGCATTGGGGCCGGCGCCGACCAGGAACCATGTGTAGGGAGAGGGCGGGCGAACCTGATCAGGGGCGCGGGGCCGCCTCGATGTGCGGCTCCGTGGCGTGAGCGCGACCGGTCCCGTCGGGCCCGCGACCACCGGCCGTCCGCGCCCCGCTGTGCCCGGCGCCCCGCCGCAGCTGTGTCAGCGCCGCCCCCGCGAGAACGACCACCGCCCCCACCGGCGTCGACCAGCTCAACGACTCACCCAGCACGGCGACCCCCGCCCCCGTGGCGATCACCGGAATGAAGTAGGTGACCATCTGTGCGGTCGTCGGCCCGACCTCCGCCACCAGGCCGTACTGGATCAGCAGGGCCACTCCCGTCCCCAGCGCACCCAGAGTCGCGACGGCCAGCAGGGGCAGCACGTCGACATGGGTCGGTATCCCGCTGAACAGCACGGTGACGAGCGTCAGTTGGGCCGTGGCCAACAGCAACTGCGCCCCCGTCAGGGAGATGTGGGAGTGACCCGCACCCGCGAGAGTCCGGCGGACGTAGATCCACCCGATCGGATAGCTGAGCGAGGCCAGCAGAGCCATCACCGTCCCCCTGCCGTCCAGGCCGCTGAACCCCTGCCACGCGCCGAGAACCGTCAGCACCCCCAGGAACCCGAGCCCGAGTCCCGCGACCCGCACGCGCGTGGGCCGGTCCTCGGACAGGGCGACCAGGGACAACGCCATCCCCCACAACGGTGAGGTCGCATTGCAGATCCCCGCCAGCGTGGACGGAATGGTCAACTCCGCGTAGGCGAAGAGGGAGAACGGGAGCGCGTTCAACAAGAACGCCGCGACTGCCAGGCGGCCCCAGATGCGCAGCCCGCGCGGGAGCCGTTCCCGCCTCACCGCCATCGCCGCCGCGAGCACCACCGTCCCGAACAGCAGCCGCCCGAGCGTGACCTGGAACGGCGCGTACCCCTGCGTGCCCACCTTGATCAGCAGGAAGCTGAACCCCCAGATCAGCGAGAGCGCGCCGAAGCGCAGACGCCAGTCCAGGGCGGGGCGGCGGACAGCCCGGACCGGGGCTTCGGTGACGGTCGCAGTGGTCATGCCGACCACGATCCGGTACGTGATCTCGTAGCACAAGCGAGTTTTCGAGCGATGTATGTCGTAGAGTTGCTTACATGTTGAACCTGGAGCGCCTGCGCACCCTCGACGCCCTCGCCCGGCACGGCTCGGTCAGCGGTGCCGCCGAGGGGATGCACATCACGACGTCGGCCGTCTCGCAGCAGATGTCCAAGCTGGAGCGGGAGGTCGGCCAGCAGCTCCTCGCCAAGAACGGCCGGGGGGTGCGGCTCACCGACGCGGGCCGCCTGCTGGCCGAGCACGCGGCCCGCATCCTGTCCCAGGTCGAGCTGGCCCAGTCCGACCTGGAAGCCCAACGCGGTCAGGTGGTGGGGGAGTTGCGTCTGTCCGCGTTCCCGACGGCCGCGCGCGGGCTGTTCCCGGCCGCCCTGGCAGGGCTGCGCGCCCAGCATCCGGGGCTGCGGATCAGCTCGCGCGAGATGGAGCCCGAGGCCGCGCTCCTCGCCGTGCTCCGCGGCGACCACGATCTCGCGGTCGTCCTGGACTGGTACAACAAGCCGCTGCCCATGCCCGACGGGCTGGTGAAGGCCTCGATCGTCGACGACACGGCCGACGTGGCGATGCCCGAGACCCACCGCCACGCGCACCGGAGCGAGGTCGACCTGGAGGACTTCGCCGACGACGACTGGGTCACCTGGGGTGAGAACGAGTTCTGCCACGAGTGGCTGATGGACACCCTGCGCTCCAAGGGTGTCGAACCCCGCGTCGCGCACCGCGCGGAGGAGCATCCGACCCAACTCGCCCTGGTCGCCGCAGGGCTGGGGGTGTGTGTGGCGCCCCGGCTGGGGCGGGGACCGCTCCCGGACGGCGTGCGGGCCGTGCCCGTACGGCAGCCGGTCAGCCGGCACATCTACGCCGTGTGGCGCGCCGACGCCGACCGCCGCCCGTCGATCCGGGCGGCGGTGCAGGCGCTCAAGTCGGCGGCGGAGAAGGCCGCCTGAGCCCGGCCGTCCGGGTCAGGCCGAGCCCAGCTTGCGGAAGTCCCAGGAGACGATCTTCTCGGGGGTCAGCCGTATCCAGGCGTGCCGGCCGTCGTGCGGCATCTCCTCCAGGCGGAAGTTCTTGCGGGCGAACAGGGTCTCGGGAGCGTCGAGTTCGGCGTACAGCTCACCGGTGCGCGGAGCCTCGCCCACGAAGTCCACGGCCCCGGACAGCTCCACGCCCTGCAGGTCGTCGTACTCCTCACCGGTGTCGACCACGATCGCGACCCGCGGGTCGCGGCGCAGGTCCGTCCAGCGCTTGCTGCGCACGACGGAGTACAGCCATATCGAGGCGCCGTCCCAGGCGAACCACAGCGTGCTCACATGCGGGGCACCGTCGGCGGAGACGGTGGCGACCCGGCACGTGCGCTGGCTGGTCAGGAACTCGTCCAGCTCGCCCGGCGTCATCATGATCTTCCGGCCTCGGCGCTGAGTGACGGTCATTCATCCCCCTCTTTGTCTCACGTCGTGTCAGAGGAGATCCTCTGACATCACGTCAGAAAAGAATGGGTGGTCTTCCGTCCCCACGCAATGGTGGCTACTGTCACCGGCTCCGGGCCGCCGGCGACGAGGAGACACCATGCCGTCGTACGAACAACTCGGCGAGCTCCTCGCTCCCGGAAGCACCGTCCTGCTCACCGTCGAATGCCAGCAGGGCGTCGTCGGACCGGACAGCGCCCTGCCCGAACTCGCCCGCGAGGCACGGGACTCGGGCGCCCTCGCCAACATCGCGCGGCTGGTGGCCGCCGCCCACGAGAGCGGGGTCCAGGTCATCCACGCGATCGCCGAACGCCGCCCGGACGGGCGCGGCGCCAACCGCAACGCCCGCCTCTTCCGCGCCGCCGAGCGCCTGCCCGTCCAGCAGCTGACCGGAACCGCGGCGGTGCGGCCGGCCGCCCCGATCGAGGTCGCCGAGGACGACCTTGTCGTACGGCGACTCCATGGGCTGTCCCCGATCCAGGGCACCGAGGTGGACGCGCTGCTGCGCAACCTGGGCTGCCGCACGCTGGTCGTGACCGGGGTCTCGGCCAACGTGGCGATCCCCAACGCCGTCTTCGACGCCGTGAACCGCGGCTACACCGTCGTCGTGCCCGGCGACGCCATCGCGGGGGTGCCCTCCGACTACACCCCCGCCATGGTCCGTCACACCCTCGCGCTGGTCGCCACGGTCGCGACCACCGACGAGGTGCTGGCCGGCTTCGAGCGGGCCCGGCGCACCCGGGTCACGCCAGCGTGATCGAGTCCCCGCTCACCTTGATCTGTTCGGCCGGCAGCGCCTGGGTTGCGGGACCCTTCTTGACGCTGCCGTCCACGACCGAGAACTCGCTGTTGTGGCACGGACAGTGGATGACGCCGTCGGCCACACTGCCCACCGCGCAGCCCGCGTGCGTGCACTTGGACGAGAACGCCTTGTAGGTGCCCGCCGTCGGCTGGGTGACCACGACACCCTGGTCCTTGAAGATCGTCCCACCGCCCTCGGGGATGTCGGAGGTCTTCGCCAGGACGGTGCCGCCGGAGCCGCTGCCGGAGCTGGAACTCGAACCTCCGCCGCTCGCGTTCGCACCCGCCTGGGTGCTGGACGAGGAGTCGGACGAGTCGTCACCCGACCCGCACGCGGTCAGCGCGACGGCGAGTCCCGCCGCGCCCACCGCCGCCACGACGGTACGGCGAGCAGGAGCCGGAACAGGATGGGGCAGTTCGCTGGTCATGCTGACATTCCTTCCAACGCGGACGTGGTGCAGCTGTCCAGGGGTACGGTCGTCCGACACGGGTTGTTCAGACGATGTCGAGATCTAAACGTGTTCGAGATCAGAGCCGTGTAAGCCAGAGCTGTCGCTTCGCTGTCGGTCCCCGGTGCGGCCAGTAACCTGGGGCGATGCTCAAGGAAGCCATCGTGACCCGCTACGTCACGCCCCTGCGTGAGGGCGGCTCGCTGCCGGGGCTCGTCGAGGCCGACGACCACGGGACGTACGTCCTGAAGTTCACCGGTGCGGGACAGGGCCGCAAGACGCTGGTCGCCGAGGTGGTGGCCGGGGAACTCGCGCGGCGGCTCGGCTTGCGGGTACCACGGCTCGTGACGCTCGACCTCGACCCGGACCTGGGGCTCGGCGAACCGGACGAGCGGGTGCAGGAACTGCTCAAGTCCAGCGGCGGCACCAACCTCGGCATGGACTTCCTCTCCGGAGCCCTCGGCTTCGACCCGCTGGCGTTCTCGGTCGGCGCCCGGGAGGCCGGGCGGATCGTCTGGTTCGACGCGCTGGTCAACAACGTCGACCGCTCCTGGCGCAACCCCAACCTGCTGCGATGGCAGGGCGAGGTGTGGCTCATCGACCACGGCGCGACCATGATCTGGCAGCACAACTGGCCCGGTGCGGAGAAGTCCGCCGCGCGTCCCTACGACGCCTCGGACCACGTCCTGCGCCCGTTCGCCCCGGATGTCGCCGCGGCCGCCGCCGAACTGGCCCCGCAGGTCACCGAGGACCTGCTCGCCGAGGTCACCGCGGAGATCCCGGACGTCTGGCTGGCCGACGAACCAGGCTTCGGGTCGCCGGACGAACTCCGGCGAACCTACGCGCGCCCCCTGCTCGCACGCGCGAGCGTCGTCCACGAGCGGATCGAGGGGATCCAGTGACCGAGCGCCACATCATCAGGGGCGGTCGCACCGACGACCGCGAGGTCTTCGAGTACGCCCTGCTGAGGGTCGTGCCCCGCGTCGAACGCGGCGAGTGCATCAACGCCGGAGTACTCGTGTACTGCCGCGCCAAGGCCTACGTCGGGGTGCGCACCCATCTCGACGAGGCCCGGCTGCGGGCACTGGACCCGGACGCCGACGTGGCCGGTGTCCGGGCCGCCCTGCAGGCCGTCGAAGGGGTCTGCGCCGGGGGTGAGAGGGCGGGGTCCGCCGCCCCCGACGACGCCGGACGGCGCTTCCGCTGGCTGATCGCGCCCCGCTCCACCGTCGTTCAGCCGGGCCCCGTGCACACCGGGCTCACCATCGATCCGGGCGCCGAACCGGAGCGCCTGCTCGACCTGTTGGTGAGGTAATGGATCACACCCGGCCCGGGTGACGTTGACACCGCGTGCCATGGCTTCTAGCGTCACGTCTGGCGAAGGTACTAAGCGGTCGCTCACCAACCGTTCCCTACCTTCACAGGGCGATTTCCCAGGGCGATTTCTCAAGGGCGAGGAGAACCAGAATGTCCAGCACAGAGCAGCGCGTAGCGGTCGTCACCGGTGCCGCGCGCGGCATCGGCGCCGCCACCGCCGTACGACTGGCGGCCGAGGGCCGCGCGGTCGCCGTGATCGACCTCGACGAGGCCGCCTGCAAGGACACCGTGGAGAAGATCACCGCGGCCGGCGGCCGGGCGATCGCGGTCGGTGCGGACGTCTCGGACGAGACCCAGGTGCAGGCCGCCATCGCGCGCGTGGTCGACGAACTCGGCGCGCCGACCATCCTCGTCAACAACGCGGGCGTGCTCCGCGACAACCTGCTGTTCAAGATGAGCGTGTCCGACTGGGACACCGTCCTGAACGTGCACCTGCGCGGCTCGTTCCTGATGTCCAAGGCCATCCAGAAGCACATGGTCGACGCGGGCTTCGGCCGCATCGTCAACCTGTCCTCCTCGTCCGCGCTGGGCAACCGGGGCCAGGCCAACTACTCCGCCGCCAAGGCCGGTCTGCAGGGCTTCACCAAGACCCTCGCCATCGAGCTCGGCAAGTTCGGCATCACCGCCAACGCCGTCGCCCCCGGCTTCATCGCCACCGACATGACCGCCGCCACCGCCGCACGCGTCGGCATGGGCTTCGAGGACTTCAAGGCCGCGGCCGCCACCCAGATCCCGGTCGCGCGCGTGGGTGAGCCCGACGACATCGCCAACGCCATCGCCTTCTTCACGGGCGAGGCTGCCGGATTCGTCTCGGGCCAGGTGCTGTACGTCGCCGGCGGACCGCTCGACTAGGAAACGGGACCATGACTTCGCAACTCCCCGAACTCTCGGGCAAGGTCGCACTCATCACGGGCGCCAGCCGCGGTATCGGCTACGGCGTCGCCGAGGCGTTCGTCGCACGCGGTGACCGGGTGGTCATCACCGGCCGCACCGAGGACAGCCTCAAGGAGGCCGTCGAGCGGCTCGGCGCCGAGCGTGCCGTCTACGTCGCCGGCAAGGCGCACGACGAGGCCCACCAGGCCACCGCCGTCGAACGCGCCATGGAGGCCTTCGGCCGCGTCGACTACCTGGTCAACAACGCCGGTACCAACCCGGTGTTCGGGCCGATCGCCGACCTCGACCTCAACGTGGCGCGCAAGGTCTTCGAGACCAACGTGATCTCCGCGCTCGGCTTTGCCCAGAGGACCTGGCACGCCTGGCAGAAGGACAACGGCGGCGCGATCGTCAACATCGCCTCCGTCGCGGGCATCGCTCCCTCGCCCTTCATCGCCGCGTACGGCGTCAGCAAGGCGGCGATGATCAACCTCACCCAGCAGCTCGCGCACGAGTTCGCGCCGGGGGTGCGGGTCAACGCGATCGCCCCGGCCGTGGTGAAGACCAAGTTCGCCTCGGCCCTGTACGAGGGGCGCGAGGCCGAGGCCGCCGCGTCCTACCCGCTGGCCCGCCTCGGCGTGCCCTCCGACATCGGCGGCGCCGCGGCCTTCCTCACCTCGACGCAGTCCGACTGGGTCACCGGCCAGACGCTCGTCGTCGACGGCGGGATCTTCCTCAACGCCGGCGTGGGCTGACCCTCCACGCCTCGGCACGGGCGTCCGTTGACAGTGACGGCGCCCGTGTCGACGTACAAAACGCCCCATAAGCGGCAGATAGCCGCATAGTGGGCGTGACGATCCAGGCACCCGTGACGGAAAGGTTGAGCGGGCCCGGCGCTGCGGTATGTTTTGCCGACTCTCGGCACGGCATTCGAGGAGTAGCGCGTGTACATGCGTAACCGATACCTGCCGCCGCTCGCGGCACTCGTGTCCATATCCACGGTGGCCGGATGCGGCGTGTTCTCCTCCGGCTCCTCCGACGACGACAAGGCGATCGTCGTGGGAACCACCAGTGCCCCGGCGACGCTGGACCCCGCGGCCTCCTGGGACAACTCCTGGGAGCTGTTCCGCAACGTCTACCAGACGCTCCTGAACTACAGCCCCGGTGGATCCGACCCCGAACCCGACGCCGCCGAGAAGTGCGAGTTCACGGACGCGTCGAGCACCGAGTACAGCTGCACGCTGCGCGAGGGGCTGAAGTTCTCCAACGGGCACACGCTGGACGCCAAGGCCGTCAAGTACTCGTTCGACCGGATCAAGAAGATCAACGTCAACGGCGGTCCCGCGGGGCTGCTCGGCACGCTCTCCCGGGTGCAGACGAGGGGCGACCGCGAGGTCGTCTTCCATCTCAGCCAGCCCGACGCCACCTTCCCCCTGGTGCTCACCACGCCGGCCATGTCGATCGTGGACCCCGAGGAGTACTCCGCGAACGCGATCCGCAAGGACGGGAAGGTCAGCGGCTCGGGCCCCTACAGCCTCGACTCCTACCAGGAGGGCAAGAAGGCCGAGCTCGTCCGCAACGACGACTACAAGGGCATAGCGGACCTCAAGAACGACGCCGTCACCATCCGCTACTTCCAGCAGTCCGACGAGATGGTCAAGGCCCTCAAGAACAAGGAGATCTCGGTCGTGTACCGCGGTCTCGGCGCCTCCGACACCGTGGACATCGAGGTCAACCAGCAGAAGGAGGGGCTCCAGCTGGTGGAGAACCCCACCACGGAGATCAGTTACCTGGTGTTCAACCCGAGCGACCCGTGGTCCGCGAAGCCCGCGGTCCGCAAGGCCGTCGCCCAGATCGTGGACCGCCCGGCGCTCGTGCACTACGTGTACAAGGACACCGTCGAGCCCCTGTACTCGATGGTCCCGGCCGGACTCACCGGCCACACCACGGGCTTCTTCGACGACTTCGGCGACCCCAGCGTGTCCAAGGCCAAACGGCTCCTCACGACAGCGGGAATCACCGAGCGCGTCCCGCTGACCCTCTGGTACACCAGCGACCGCTACGGCTCGACGACCAAGCCGGCCTTCCAGGAGCTGAAGCGGCAGCTGGAGGCCTCCGGTCTCTTCACGATCACCCTCAAGAGCCGCCCGTGGAAGACCTACGTCGAGGGCTACCAGAAGGGCGAGTACCCGGTGTTCGGGCGCGGCTGGTTCCCCGACTTCCACGACGCCGACAACTTCATCGCGCCCTTCGTGGGCCAGCAGAACGCCCTCGGCACCCCCTACGAGGCCCCCGAGATCACCCGCAGGCTGCTGCCGGAGTCGCGCGCCGAGAGCGACCGCGGAGCCGTGGGCCCGGAGATCGAGGACGCCCAGCAGATCTTCGTCGACGACGCGCGGCTGGTGCCGCTGTGGCAGGGCAAGCAGTACGTGGCCGCGAACGAGGAGATCGCCGGCCTCGAGAAGGTCATCGACCCGGCGACCATGATGACGATGTGGGAGCTGTACTGGAAGACCAGCTGGTA
Organism: Streptomyces sp. NPDC031225; assembly: GCF_055570355.1. Taxonomy (NCBI): domain Bacteria; kingdom Bacillati; phylum Actinomycetota; class Actinomycetes; order Kitasatosporales; family Streptomycetaceae; genus Streptomyces; species Streptomyces sp. NPDC031225. Next base: position 49,069 of record NZ_JBVIHJ010000017.1, read on the forward strand.
GGTCCCCGGCCCGGCCCTCACGGCACGGACTGTCAGTGGTCGCCTGTAGGTTCTGAAGCCTGAAGTGACCGCACATCGTGAGGACGTTGACGTGACCGACATCGCCATGCTGCCCGAGTCCTGGCGCGGGGTTCTGGGTGACGAGCTCCAGCAGCCGTACTTCAAGGAGCTGACGGAGTTCGTCGAGGACGAGCGGGCGAAGGGTCCCGTCTACCCGCCGCGCGAGGAGGTCTTCGCCGCCCTCGACGCGACACCGTACGACCGGGTGAAGGTCCTGATCCTCGGTCAGGACCCGTACCACGGCGAGGGCCAGGGCCACGGGCTGTGCTTCTCGGTCCGCCCGGGTGTGAAGACCCCGCCCTCCCTCCGGAACATCTACAAGGAGATGAAGGAGGAGCTGGGCCTGGAGATCCCGGACAACGGCTACCTGATGCCGTGGGCCCAGCAGGGTGTCCTGCTGCTCAACGCGGTGCTCACGGTCCGCTCCGGTGAGGCCAACTCCCACAAGGGCAAGGGCTGGGAGAAGTTCACCGACGCGGTGATCCGCGCGGTGGCCGAGCGCCCCGACCCGGCGGTCTTCGTCCTGTGGGGCAACTACGCGCAGAAGAAGCTCCCCCTGATCGACGAGACCCGGCACGTCGTGGTCAAGGGCGCGCACCCCTCCCCGTTGTCGGCGAAGAAGTTCTTCGGCTCCCGCCCGTTCACACAGATCGACGAGGCGGTCGCCCGACAGGGCCACGAGGCGATCGACTGGACGATCCCGAACCTCGGCTGACCCCTCCACCGGGCCGGTGCCGCACGGACCCGGCCCGGTCCCGCCTGACCGGGTTTGCCGGTGGCGGCGGCTAGCGTCGACGGGGACAAGCGACGGCAGCCGACACAGGGCCTGGAGGAAGCGGTGACGGAGCGACAGGAGCAGGCGGCGCCGGATGCCGTGATGACGCGGATCGGGCAGGTCGTCATGCTGTGTCACGCGGGGGACCGCGAGGAGGCCCGGCACCGCTACCTGGAACTGTGGGCCGAGATCGGACAGGACGGCGACCCCCTGCACCGCTGCACCCTGGCGCACTACATGGCCGACGCCCAGGACGACCCCTGCGACGAACTCGCCTGGGACCTGCGGGCGTTGACGGCCGCCGAAGAACTCTCCGACGACCGACTCACCCGGCACGAGGGCGCGCTCGCCGTGCGTGCCCTGTACCCCTCGTTGCATCTGAACCTGGCCGCCGACTACGTGCGGCTCGGTCGCACCGAGGCGGCCCGCACCCATGTGCGCCGGGCCCGCCGAGCGGCCCACGTCCTCGGGGAGGACAGCTACAGCGACGGGGTACGGGCCGCGATCAGCAGACTGGAACTGCGGCTTGGCGAACAGGGATCCGGTGACGACGGAGGGTGGGGGCCGCCGCGACAGCGGCCCTGACCCGGCCGGTGCCTCAACGACCGTACGTCTGGTCGCAGATGGCCGACTCCGGACTGCCCTCCCGCCAACGGCCGTACTTCTTGCCCAGTGCGCAGACGTCCTGCGCGTTCCTGGGGACCGACTTGGGAATCGTCGTGGCCACGTCCGGGATCTCGACGCGTGGTTGCCGGGGGCGCCGCGGCTCGGGGCGTGCCGGATGCGCCTGGTGTCCCGGGTGTTCGGGACGCGCGTGCGCCGGCTGTCCGTGCCGCGGCTGAGCGGGGGCGGCCGCGGCCCCCGGGGCCGTACCGCGCGGTGCGGTACCGTCCGGGTCCGACGAGCGGGACGGGTCGATCATGGACAGGGCCTCCTGGGCGGGGGCCTGCACGATCTGCGGCTCCGCGCGACCGTCCGGACGGGTGTCCCCGGGTCCCGGAAGCCGGGAGGGCGCCGTGCTCTGCGGCGGTCCGGACACCGGAGGCCGCTGGATCGTCACACAGCCGGTGAGGGCGGAGACAGCCACGGTGACCAGGAGCGTTGCGGTAGTCGTGGTTCGATGCACCCGCGCCACTCTGCTGCTTGGGGCGACCTCGGCGACAGCGGACGAGCGGAGGTTGCCCCGCACGGGTGATCTCCGTCCCCATACGGCGTGCTCGTGCCTCCCGGTGCTGACGCCTAGTCGCCCGTGACGCCGTCGATGCGCTCGCGGATCAGGTCGGCGTGGCCGTTGTGGCGGGCGTACTCCTCGATCATGTGGGTGTAGAGCCAGCGCAGGTTGAACCGCTCACCGGTCCTGCGGTGCTTGCCCACGGTGATGTCGTCCATGCCGAAGCGGGCGGTGTTCTGCCGGCTCTCCTCGATCTCGGCCTGCCAGGTGTCGTAGGCCTCCTGCCAGGTGTCGGCCTCCGTGAGGCGGAACTCGCCGTCCGGGTCGGCCTCGCTGTAGTAGATCGGCCCCGCGTCCTCGTCCGTCAGGACCCGGCGGAACCAGCTGCGCTCCACCTCCGCCATGTGCCGCACCAGGCCCATCAGGGAGAGCGTGGAGGGTTCCACCGCGGCGGCCCTGAGCTGGGCGTCGGTCAGGCCCTCGCACTTCAGGGCGAGGGTCTGCCGGTGATAGTCCAGCCAGCCCTCCAGCATGCTGCGTTCGTCGGCGGTGGTCGCGGGTTCGGTGCGCTGAGTGGTCATGACCTCATCCTTTCCCGGTTCACGCCCGGCCACCATCGGTTTCCGGGGCGGCCGGCGACCATGCTCCCAGGCGACCCTGCTCACGCCCACGGCAGCGGCCGTATGCTTCCGGCAAGGCCCCGGCAGACAACCTGGAGGAGTCCACGTGAAGGTCGGCTGCATCGGACTCGGTGACATCGCGCAGAAGGCGTATCTGCCGGTGCTCGGCGGTCGGCCCGGCGTCGAACTGCATGTGCAGACGCGGACACCGGCGACACTGACCCGGGTCGCCGACGGCCTGCACCTGCCCGAGGGACAACGGCACCGGGATCTCGACTCGCTGCTCGCCCAGGACCTCGACGCCGCCTTCGTGCACGCGCCGACGAACGTGCACCCCGACATCGTCGAGCGGCTGCTGGACGCGGGCGTCCCGACCTACGTCGACAAGCCGCTCGCCTACGAACTCGCCGACTCCGCGAGGCTGGTGGCGCTCGCCGAGGAGCGTGGCGTGTCGCTCGCCGTCGGGTTCAACCGCCGTTTCGCGCCCGGGTACGCGCAGTGCGCCGAGCACCCGCGCGAGCTGATCCTCATGCAGAAGAACCGGATCGGGCTCCCCGAGGAGCCGCGCGCGATGATCCTCGACGACTTCATCCACGTCGTCGACACCCTGCGGTTCCTGGTGCCCGGTCCGGTCGACGACGTGACCGTGCGCGCCCGCGTCGAGGAAGGGCTGCTGCACCATGTCGTCCTCCAGCTCGCCGGGGACGGCTTCACCGCGCTCGGTGTGATGAACCGGCTCAGCGGCTCGGCCGAGGAGATCCTGGAGGTGTCCGGACAGGACACCAAGCGGCAGGTGCTCAACCTCGCCGAGGTGATCGACCACAAGGGCCAGCCGACCGTACGGCGGCGCGGTGACTGGGTGCCGGTGGCCCGGCAGCGCGGCATCGAGCAGGCGGTGCTCGCCTTCCTCGACGCCGTGCGCGCGGGAAAGGTGCTCAGCGCCCGGGACGCGCTGGCGACCCATGAGCTGTGCGAGCGGGTGGTGCGAGCGGTTCAGGAGCGGTCCGCCTGAGCCGTAGCACACGCAGGCCGTCCACGGCACACCACGCCACGAGGATGAGCAGCGCCGCGTGCAGCGCCCAGTCACCGAAGCGGACGTACAGGGTCGTCCCGGTCGCCAGCGGTACGTCGTACACGCGCGCGGTGCTGGAGTCGGTGCCGACCCACTGTCCGACGCGCTGCCCGCTCGCGTCGTAGACGGCGGAGACGCCGGTCAGGGTCGCGTGCGCCATCGGGCGGCCCGACTCGGCGGCGCGCAGGGCGGCGAGCGAGGCGTGCTGCTCGGGGGCCCAGCTCTGCTGGAAGGACGAGGTCGCCGACTGGGCGATCAGCAACTGGGCGCCGTCCTCGGTGAGATGACGGCTCATGTCGGGGAACGCCGACTCGAAGCACACCATCGGGCCGACCTTCAGCCCGTGCCCGACGTCCATCACGACCTGCTCGGAACCGTGCCTGCGGTTCTCACCCGCGGCCTTGCCGACCGAGGTGGCCCAGCCGAGCAGTGAGCGGGCCGGGATGTACTCACCGAAGGGGACAAGCCGCATCTTGTCGTAGCGGTCGCCGGTGGGTCCGCCCGGGCCGACGAGCACCGAACTCTTGTAGATGCCGGGCTTGTCGGAGCGGCGGGCGTCCACGTTGACGAGGATGTCGGCGCCGGTCTCCTCGGAGAGCGCCGTGATCCGCTTCGCCAGGTCGGGCCGGTGGTCGAGGTCGAAGCCGACACTGCTCTCGCCCCAGACGATCAGGTCGACGTCCTGCCCGGCGAGGTCGCGGGTCAGCTGCTCCTCGCGCGCGAAGCGTTTGTCGGGGCCGTCGATGACGCCGGGCTGGACGACCGCGATCCGGGTCGTCCCCCCGGAGTCGGGGCGCGGCGACCACATCCAGGCCGCCGAGGTCACGGCGGCGGTCGCGACCAGGCCCGCCAGTGCGGGGACCCGGGACTCACGGACCGTCACCAGTACGGCGAGCGCGACGTTCACGGCCACCAGAAGGAAGCTGATCAGCCACACCCCGCCGACCGAGGCCAGCCGCAGTGCCGGTTCGACCTCCCACTGGCTGGAGCCGAGCACGCCCCAGGGGCCGCCGAGCCCCTGCCAGGAGCGGACGAGTTCGATGCCGAGCCAGCCCGACGGCAGCACGGCAAGCGCCGCCGCGATCCGGCCGCGCGAGGGCGTCCCGGCCAGGAAGTGCCGTACCAGCGCGCCCCACGGCGCCCACAGCGCGCCGAGCAGGGCGCCGATGACGAAGATGAACACGCTCAGGCTCGGCAGCAGCCAGTGGTGCATCCCCACCATGAACCCGAAGCCCCCGGCCCAGCCGTCGTAGGCCGCCCGTTTCGCCGTGGGCGCCGAGCGGATCAGCGCGATCCACGGGACGAGGGCGACGTAGGCGAACCACCACAGGGACGGTGCCGGGAACGCGAGCAGGGGCAGGGCGCCCGCCAGTGCGGCGACGGTCGAGCGCCGCCACGGGGAGGCAAGCCAGTGGCCGATCGTGTTCATACGACGCCTCCTACCCCGTGAGTGTCACCGGTGTGCGTGTGGTTGACCACCCCGAGGGCGTCGGCTCAGTTGATCACAGGTGCCGGCCGCGGGTCGGGCAGACGTCGCCACTTCTCCTGTACGACGACCTCGCGCAACCGCCAGCCGGCGTCCGTGCGCAGCACAGTGAAGGAGTAGCGGCCGCCGCAGACGAAGTCGGGGGCGGTGCCGTCGCCGTCGCCGATGCGCATCGGGTTGATGTAGTCGGCCTGGACGCGGGCCGTGTCGCCGGTGTCCTCGTCCAGGGTCCCGAGCCGGATGCGACGGTTGACGATCAGGTGCTGTCGCATCGAGAACAGCTGCAGGCTCTGCGTGAGCCAGGCGGCGACGGTGTGCGCGTCGCCCTCGACGCCGCCCGCCGAGCGGTAGTCGGCCCGTCCGTCGGACGTGAACAGCGTCCGGTACGCCTCCCAGTCGCCGTCGTCCACGGCGACGGCGTAGTCGGTGACGAGTGCGTCCACGGCCAGCCGGTCCATCACGGTCGCGAGTTCCACACGCTGCGTCATCGGCTCAGTGTTGGGCATGGGACGGGCCGCGCCAAGGGGCGTGCGGTGACATTCGGGGGGCGGGCAGCCGACGGGCGGGGAGGCCGCCGGGTGGTGGGGGTCGGGCGAGACGGTCGGCATCGGGGGCGCTCGACGGGCCGGACGGGCGGTGAGCGGTACGTCATCCGTCGGTCAGGACGTCCACCGGCCAGGCGGCCGAGTGCGGGCCGAACCTGTTCTCGGCCGCGAGGGCGACCAGGCGGGCGTTGCGTGCCTCGGCCTCGGGGCCGTCCGGCAGGTGGTAGTCCTGACCCGCCCGCGCGGAACTGGCCTGCACGGTCGTGGCGGCCGGAGCCCGCCTGCGGACGTACCGGTCGAGGGCGTCGGGTACCTCGCCCGGTGTCGTGTCGGTGAGGCAGTCGCCGAGCACGGCCGCGTCCATGATGGCCTGGGCCGCGCCCTGGGCCTGGAACGGCACCATCGCGTGGGCGCTGTCACCGAGCAGGGTGATCCGGCCGATGTTCCAGCGGGTGAGCGGGGCCCGGGTGTGGATGCCGTAGCGGAAGACCTGGCCCGCGCGTTCGAGAACCGTCAGCAGCCGGGGGTCCCAGTCCGCGAACGCGCGCAGTTGCTCGCCCGGCGCAGCCCGCGCGGTCCATGACTCCTGCGCCGTCCGGTCCGTCACGAACACGGCGACGACGTTGAGGAGTTCACCGCGGCGCAGCCAGTAGTGGACGAGGTGGCGGCCGGGGCCGAGCCAGCCGGCGTACTCCGGAAGGTCCAGGTCGGCCACCTCGGCGGCGGGGAGCAGGGCGCGGTAGGCGGCGGTGTGCGAGAACACCGCCTCGTCCACGCCGAAGAGCCGCTGCCGGGCGGCGGACCGAATCCCGTCCGCGGCCACGACCAGGTCGGCGTCCAGCTGTTCACCGCTCGCCGTCGTCACGTGGGCCGATGTGTCGTCCTGGTCGATGCCGACCACGGTGGTGTCCAGGCGCAGCGACCGGGACGGCACCGCGCCGACCAGCGCCTGCTGGAGATCGGCCCGGTGGACCTGGAGATACGGCGCCCCGAACTCCTCCTCGGCCTCGCGGCCGATCACGTAACGGCAGATCTCGGAACCGTCGGACCAGGTGCGGAAGCTGACGTGGGCCGGGCGGGTGGCCTGTTCCGCGACGGCGTCGAGCAGCCCCAGCCGGCGCAGCACGCGGGTGGCGTTGGGGGCGAGCTGGATCCCGGCGCCGATCTCGGTGAGCCGCCGCGACTGCTCGACGAGCATCACCTCATGACCGGCCTGCCGCAGACTCAGCGTCGCGGTGAGTCCTCCGATGCCCGCACCCACGACGATCGCTCTCATGGCAGGACCTCACTTCGAGATCGAGGGACTCGACTGTGGGTCCGAGCAGGCTATCGGAGAGAACTGCGGGGCCGTACAAGGCGTTTCGGCCTACGTGGGCGCCAAGAGGGCCGGCCAGGCGGACAACTGCGAGGGTCGCTGCGCCGGTTGTCGTTGCGTCTCAGGCGGCTTCGACGACGGCACCGCGGATCGCGGCCGCCCACTCGACGACCAACAGCTCGTACTCCGCGCGTTCCTGGGACGAGAGGGTGCCGCCGGCGCGCATCCAGAGCGCCCGGATCTGCTCGTTCACCTCGGCAGCGGACCGCACGGAACCAGAGGTCACGGAATCGGGGGACATGCGGACAAGCCTAGGCGCAAGAACTGACGGTCCGCTACCGGACGGCTACGCACAACGTATGTGATTGGTCACGGATTTCGGGGCGGGCGCCCCGTGATGGTGTGCGGCGATCAGTCGATCCAGACGACGACGCACTGACCTCGGCGTGCCGCTGCGCGGTAGAACTCCCGCAGCGCGTCGAAGTGCTGCACCAGGTGTGCGCGTACGTCGCCGTCGAAGTCCGGGCCGAAACCGCAGACCGCCGCCGCCGCGTCGGGGGAGCGCGGCAGGTCCGCCGGCAGGGTGTCGAGGTCGATGGCGTCGAGGCCGTGCGCGATGTCGGCGACGGCGATGGGTGCGAGCAGTCGCGGCGGGTCCGCGAAACCGTCGTACACCTCGTCGTGGTCGAGGAACCCGACGTCGCCGCCCGGGTCCCCGGAGGTCGCGCGGTCGAGCAGGGTCACCGTGCCCGGGTCGGCTCCTGACCCGTGGCAGTGACGGAGGAGTCCCCATGTCGCCCAGCCCGTGTCCAGGCGGTTCTCGGCCGGCGGATCCCAGTTCGGGGACGCGTCCGGCGAGCCCAGGGCCGAGGCGCGGCAGCGGACCAGGTATTCCGGGTCGACCCGCGCGAGCTGCTGGGTGAGGGCCACGCGCGCCTCAGCCCGCCGACTCCGCCGCGTGGGGGCTCAGGGCGCCCATGCCGACCAGGGCGATGATGACGATCCCGAGGGCGATGCGGTACCAGACGAAGGGCATGAAGCTCTTGGTCGAGATGAACTTCATGAACCACGCGATCACGGCGTATCCGGTCACGAAGGCGATCACCGTGGCGAAGATCGTGGGGCCCCAGGAGACGTGGTCGCTCTCCATCGCGTCCTTCAACTCGAAGAGTCCCGAGGCGAGTACGGCCGGGATGGCGAGGAGGAAGGAGTAACGGGCCGCGGACTCACGCCGGTAGCCCATGAAGAGGCCGCCGCTGATGGTGGCGCCGGAGCGGGAGACGCCGGGGACGAGGGCCATGGACTGGCAGAGGCCGAAGATCAGGCCGTCCTTGATGCCGAGGTCCTCGAGTTCCTTGCGCTGCTTGGGGGCGCGGTGCTTGCCGCCGGTCTCGTCGCGTGCCGCCAGACGGTCGGCGACGCCGATGACGATGCCGACGACGATCAGCATGGTGGCGGTGATGCGCAGATCGCGGAACGGCCCCTCGATCTGGTCCTTGAACAACAGGCCCAGTACGCCGATGGGGATGGAGCCGACGATCACCAGCCAGCCCATCTGGGCGTCGTGGTCGCGCCGCAGTTCCTTCTTGACGAGGGACCGGCTCCAGGTCGAGATGATCCGCCCGATGTCCTTGCGGAAGTAGATCAGCACGGCGGCCTCCGTGCCGATCTGGGTGATTGCGGTGAACGCCGCCCCTGGGTCCTTCCAGCCCGAGAAGGCCGCGGTCAGGCGCAGATGCGCGCTGGAGGAGACAGGAAGGAACTCGGTCAGCCCCTGGACGAGTCCGAGGATGAGTGATTCAAACCAAGACATGAAGTTACGGCGTCCAAATGCTGGTGGTGTGAGGGGCGTCGGGCGTGCCACATCACCGGGCGCGGTGATCGGGGTGCGAGGGCAGCCTAGCGTTCCCCGGCCGCTACGCCCCCGTCGGCCCCGTCACCGTCCAGCCGGCGGTCTGCGGATGGGACGTCAGGTCCTCGTGGAGCACCGTGCCGCCGCAGGCGGAGCAGACGACGACGGGCGCCATTTCGTGACCGCAGCTGTGTTCCAGGACCATGGGCCGGTCGTCGTCCGTGCGCACGTGCCGGTCGCCCCACGCCATGAGCGTCAGCAGCACCGGTTCCAGTTCGAGGCCGGCCTGGGTGGGCCGGTACTCGAAGCGCTGGGGCCGCTCGCTGTAGACCCGCTTGGTCAGGATCCCGGCGTCGACGAGGCGGCGCAGCCTGGTGGCCAGGACGTCGCGCGGGGCGCCGATGTTGCGTACGAGCTGGTCGAAGCGGCCGTTGCCGAGGCAGACCTCGCGCAGGACGAGCAGGGAGTACTTCTCGCCGACCAGGGCCAGGGCATCGGCGATGGAGCAGGGGCGGGGGTCCTTGGTGACGGCCATACGCCCAGTGTAGGGGAGGGTTTGTTTTTCCAACTCACGGAGTTATGGTGAGTTTGGATTCCCTACTCACTGGTAGCCGTGGAGGCCCGAACCATGCGTGACGCAGTCATCGTCGAAGCCGTACGCACTCCCATGGGCAAGGGCAAGCCGAACGGCGCCCTCGCACATGTGCACCCGGTCGAACTCCTCGCGCACACCCTGCGCACCCTCGTCGAGCGCTCGGGCGTCGATCCGGCACTCATCGACGACGTCATCGGCGGCACCGTCGACCAGGTCGGCGAGCAGGCCATGAACACCACCCGGTACGCGGCCCTGTCCGCAGGCTTCCCGGAGACGGTCCCGGCGACCACCGTGGACCGCCAGTGCGGCTCCTCCCAGCAGGCCGTGCACTTCGCCGCGCAGGGTGTGATCGCGGGCGCGTACGACATCGTCGTCGCCTGCGGTGTCGAGTCGATGAGCCGGGTCCCGATGTGGTCGAACGTCCCCGAAGGCAAGGACCCCTTCGGCCCCGGCGTCGCCGAGCGCTACAAGGAAGGCCTGGTCCCGCAGGGCATCAGCGCCGAACTCATCGCCGCCAAGTGGTCGATCACACGCGAGCGGATGGACGCCTTCGCCGTCTCATCCCACCAGAAGGCCGCCACGGCCTGGGAGAGGGGCCTGTTCGACGCCGAGGTCGCGCCCCTGGACGGCGTCTCGCGCGACGAGTGCGTACGCCCGGGGAGCACCCCCGAGATCCTCGGCGGCCTCAAGTCCGCCTACTACGACCCGGACTTCGCCGAGCGCTTCCCGCAGATCGGGTGGAACGTCACCGCAGGCAACGCCAGCCCGGTCAACGACGGTGCCTCCGCCGTCCTCATCATGTCGGGCGAGACCGCCGAACGCCTGGGCCTGCGCCCCCTGGCGCGACTCCACAGCTTCGCCGTCACCGGCTCCGACCCGATCCTCATGCTCACGGGCGTGATCCCGGCCACCGAGAAGGTCCTGCGGCGGGCTCAGCTGACCCTGGACGACATCGACCTGTTCGAGGTCAACGAGGCCTTCTCCAGCGTGGTCCTGGCCTGGCAGCAGGAAACCGGCGCCGATCCCGCCAAGGTCAACGTCCACGGCGGCGCGATAGCGCTGGGCCACCCCCTGGGCGCGAGCGGCACCCGGCTGACCACGACCCTGGTCCACGCGATGCGGGAGCGAGGGGCGCGTTACGCACTGCAGACGATGTGCGAGGCGGGCGGGCTGGCCAACGCGATGATCCTGGAAAGGGTCTGACCCGGCGTCGTGTCAGGGGCGGCGCAGATGGTGCCGCTTGCGCCAGGCCACCACGATCCCCGCCAGCCCCGGCAGGGCGATCGCAGCCATGGCGATCAGGAAAGCGGGCGACGTCGGAGCGGAAGCCCGCGCCCCTGCGACCACGTACGCGGCGGTGTTCGGAATCGACCCGAGCGCCGTCGCGACGAGGAACGGCACGACCTTCATACGGGACACGGCCGCACAGTAGTTGGCAGCCCAGAACGGCACCCCGGGAAACAGCCGGGCCGCCAGCATCGACCGGAACCCGTGCCGGCTCAGCTGTCCGTCCGCGGCCTTCAGCCACCGTCCCCGCAGCAGCGGCCGCAGCGCGTCCTGCCCGAGCACCCGGCCCAGACCGAAGGCGAGCCCGGCCCCGAGCACCGTGCCGGCGATCGCCGAGGCGAGCCCCAGCTGGGAGCCGAAGAGCGCGCCCGCCGCGAGATTGAGCAGCGGCCGCGGGACGAACGCCACCGTGCACAGGCCGTACGCGACCCCGAACACGACGGCCGCCGCGACCCCGCCGAGCTGGGGCGGCCAGCCGTCCGAGAGCAGCCGCTGGGGCTCGAAGAGCAGGACCGTGGACGCGGCGCCCGCGAGCAGCACGACGAGCAGGGACAGCCGGGACCACGGTGACAGCAGAACTCTGGTGCAGCGAGCGGTGAGGCCCACCGGAGCGGGGACGGGGAGAGCGAGCTCCGTGGCGATGGCCGGGGGAGTGGCCGTGGCGGTGCCCCCAGAGCGGGTGGTGGCATCGAGCATCCAGTGACGGTAACCGACTCGGATGTGTGATCGCCGTATGGATGCGGCCGGTTGTGCGGACATGCGGCGACAAAAACCGTTCGACGTGGGACGACGCGTCGGACATGATCTGCGTCATGTTCCGGTACGCCTTCGCTCTCGCAGCATCCGCAGTCGCGGATGCGCCGAAGGCTGCCGTTCCCGTTCTCCTGGCCGCCGCAGACGGCGCCCGAAGCTGACCCTCCCCGGATCGACCGGCGGACCCCGCAGGGGGAGGGTCGGCAGGTTCCTCGGGGTCCCCGTTCTTCCGCGAACACGAAGAGGCTTCGAGGTACAGCCATGTCCAAAACCGCATACGTCCGCACCAAGCCGCATCTGAACATCGGCACGATGGGACACGTCGACCACGGAAAGACCACCCTGACCGCCGCCATCACCAAGGTCCTCGCCGAGCGCGGCAGCGGCACGTTCGTGCCGTTCGACCGCATCGACCGCGCCCCGGAGGAGGCCGCGCGCGGGATCACCATCAACATCGCGCACGTCGAGTACGAGACCGACACCCGGCACTACGCGCACGTGGACATGCCGGGCCACGCCGACTACGTCAAGAACATGGTCACCGGAGCCGCGCAGCTCGACGGGGCGATCCTCGTCGTCTCCGCGCTCGACGGGATCATGCCGCAGACCGCGGAGCACGTACTCCTCGCCCGGCAGGTGGGCGTGGACCACATCGTGGTCGCCCTCAACAAGGCGGACGCGGCCGACGAGGAGCTGGTCGAGCTCGTCGAACTGGAGGTCCGCGAGCTGCTCACCGCACACGGCTACGGCGGCGACGCCGTGCCAGTCGTACGGGTCTCGGGGCTGAAGGCGCTGGAGGGGGACCCGCGGTGGACGGCGTCGATCGAGGCGCTGCTCGACGCGGTGGACACGTATGTCCCGATGCCGGAGCGGTACGTGGACGCGCCCTTCCTGCTGCCCGTCGAGAACGTGCTGACCATCACCGGCCGGGGCACCGTGGTGACCGGTGCGATCGAGCGGGGCACCGTGCGGGTGGGGGACCGGGTCGAGGTGCTCGGGGCCGGGCTGGAGAGCGTCGTCACCGGCCTGGAGACCTTCGGCAAGCCCATGACGGAGGCGCAGGCCGGGGACAACGTGGCGTTGCTGCTGCGGGGTGTTCCGCGGGATGCCGTACGGCGTGGGCATGTCGTGGCCGCGCCGGGCAGTGTGGTGCCGAGTCGTCGGTTCACCGCGCAGGTGTATGTGCTGTCGGCGCGGGAGGGCGGGCGTACGACGCCTGTCTCGACCGGGTACCGGCCGCAGTTCTACATCCGTACGGCGGATGTGGTGGGCGATGTCGACCTCGGTGAGCTCGCTGTCGCGCGGCCCGGGGAGCGGGTCGTCATGACCGTGGAGTTGGGCCGGGACGTGCCGCTCGAGGCCGGGCTCGGGTTCGCCATCCGTGAGGGTGGACGGACCGTGGGGGCGGGCACGGTGACCGCCGTCGTCTGAGGGCGGTCGCGGCCTGAGGGGGCTGCGGGGTTGTTGTGGCTGGTCGCGCCCGCGCGGCGGAGCCGCAAATCAATACGGCCCCGCGCCCCCGAGTCGGCACACTGGACATGTGAACCACTCGATACCCGTCGCCAAAGCCACCGACTTCGGCTTCGCCAAGCTCATGCCCGACGTCGACCGGGAGCGGGCCTGGTTGCTGACCGTGGACGGGGCTCCGCAGTCCTACGTCGATCTCGACGAGCCGACGCATCTTGAGTTCGAGTACGCCCGGCGGCTCGGGCATGCGCTGGACCTCGTCGCGGAGGCGGGGCGGGCGCTGGACGTCGTACACCTCGGTGGGGGCGGGCTGACGCTGCCGCGGTATCTGGCCGCCACCCGGCCGGGGTCGCGACAGGACGTCGTCGAGTTCGACCGGGGCCTGCTGGAGCTGGTCGTCGAGCAGCTGCCACTTCCGGAGGGGGCGGCGATCGCGGTGCACGCGGCCGATGCCCGGGAGTGGCTGGAAAAGTCCCCGGCGGACTCGGCCGACGCGCTCGTCGCCGATGTCTTCGGGGGATCCAGGGTGCCGGCGCATTTGACCTCCCTGGAGTACGCCCGGGAAGCCGCACGGGTGCTCCGGGGCGACGGCGTCTATCTCGCCAACCTCGCCGACTCCGCGCCCTTCGCGTTTCTCCGGTCCCAACTCGCCAATTTCGCCGAGGTGTTCGAGGAGCTCGTGCTGATCGCCGAACCCGGTGTGCTGCGGGGACGGCGGTTCGGGAACGCGGTCCTCGTCGCCGCGCACCTGCCCCTCGACACGGCCGCCCTGACCCGGCGTACGGCAGCGGACGCCTTTCCCGCGCGGGTGGAACACGGGGCCGGGCTGCGGCAGTTCATCGGCGGGGCCCGCCCGGTGCGGGACGAGGACGCCGTGGCGTCACCCGAGCCCCCCGACGGGGCGTTCGGTATCGGCTGAGCCGTTCGCCACGCCCCGGGTGACCTGCTTGGTCCCGCGGTGCAGGTGGCGGACGTCCGGTACGCACAGGACGGCCGCCGTGACCACGACGATCAGGCCCGAGCAGCCCCACAGGGCCGCGGCACGCCCGAACGCCGACTCCGCGGGGCCCGCCAGCGCCGCCGCGAGCGGCATGAGAGCGACCGAGCCGAACCAGTCGTAGGCCGAGACGCGGGAGAGCTTGTCCTCCGGTATCTCCTGGTGCAGGGCGGTCATCCAGGAGACCCCGAACACCTCGACGGTCGCGCCGGCCAGGAACATCGCCGTGCACAGGAGGGGCACCGACACCGGTACGGCGAGCGCGGCGGACGGCAGGGCCATCGGGAACACGCACAGGATGCCCACGAACAGCAGCCGGTGCGGTTTCCAGCGGGTCATGAGCAGGGCACCGACGACCGTGCCCGCGCCGAAGAAACCGAGGGCCACGCCCCAGGGGCCCGCCCCGCCCAGATTGTCGCGGGCGACGAGCGGGCCGTACACCGCGTCGGCGGCACCCAGGACCGCGTTGGCCATGGAGAACTGGACCACGATGCCCCACAGCCAGGGCCGGCCCGCGACCTCCCGCCAGCCTTCGCGCAGGTCGGCGAGTATGCCGACGCCCGGTTCCCGGGCCGGGATGTGGCCGACGTCGAGGAAGGCGCGCAGCGAACCGGCGACCGCGAACGCCACCGCGTCCGCCGCGAGCACCCAGCCCGGACCGGCCGCGGCGACCAGCGCACCGCCGAGTGCCGCACCGCCCAGCGCGGCGCCCTGCATCGCCATCCGGAACACCGCAAAGGCCCGGCCGGCCTGTTCACCGCTCACCGAGGACAGCAGCATGCCCTCGGCCGCCGGGCTGAAGAACGCGTGGCCCGTGCCGCCGAGCGCGGTCAGCATCATCATCTGCCACAGCCGGGGTTCGCCGGCCAGGACCAGGAGGGCGAACGCGCCCTGGGACAGGCAGTTGAGGGTGTTGGCCGCGACCATCACCCGGTGTCGGGGCAGCCGGTCCGCCACCGCACCGCCGATCAGCAGGAACACCACCAGCGGGAGCGTGCGCGCGGCCGCCACCAGGCCCACGTCGCCGCTGTCGCCGCCCGCCTCCAGCACCGCGAAGGCGGCGGCGATCAGGGCACCGTTGCTGCCGAGGTTCGTCACGAACGCTGCGGTGGTCAGCAGGCTGTAGTTGCGGTTCGCCCAGGCGGGCCCGCGGGCGCGGCGGGAGGAGTCGGCGGAGGGGGTCACCGGCCGACTATCGCCGCCGGACGCCTGCCCTGCCAAACCGATTGCAGGCCAGATCGCGCGTCGGCGATGTCGCCGGGCATCGCGCCTGGGAAACCGCCGGTCTCTCGGCGGTCCCTGACTGCCGGGTCGACGACGAGGCGGTCGACGGTCGCTGGGGGCGCCGGGCGATCGATGGCTGCCGAGTGCCGGTGAGCTCTGCGGTGACGAGACGGTGATCACCTGCGCAGGGCCTGGTCAGCGCGTGCTACTCGTGGGTAACGTCGCGTTCATGAGCGCAGACCAGATGTCCATCGGCGAGATGCTCGCCGCCACCGTGCCCATGGCCCGGACCCTGAACCTCGAGTTCGTGGAGACGAGTCCGGAGAAGGCCGTGGTCGCCCTGCCCGACCAGGGTGAGTTCCACAACCACGTGGGCGGACCGCACGCCGGGGCGATGTTCACGCTCGGCGAGTCGGCCAGTGGCGCGATCGTCCTGGCCGCGTTCGGCGACCAGCTCTCGCGCGCGGTCCCGCTCGCCGTCAAGGCGGAGATCGCCTACCGCAAGCTCGCGATGGGTCCGGTCACCGCCACGGCGACCCTGGGCCGCCCGGCCACCGAGGTCGTGGCCCAGCTGGACGCCGGGGAGCGCCCCGAGTTCCCGGTCACGATCGAGATCCGCCGCGAGGACGGGGCGGTCACGGGCGAGATGACCGTGGTGTGGACCCTGCGGCCGAACGGCTGAGCCTGACGCGGGCGCGGATCAGTGGCTGACCGGTCGAGTGACTGTGTGGCTGACTGGTCGCGTGGATGAGGCCCGGGTGCCCGGCAAACCTTCGGGGCGGATGCCCGGGCGGTGCGGATACCCGTCCGGGCACCCGCGTTCCCGTCGCGGCGGGGCCATCCCTACCCACCAGCCCGTGTCCGGGGCTCAGGCCGCCGGCCGTTGCCACTCCGCACCCTGGCCGCTCTCCAGCCCCGCCACGAACTCCTTCAGCCAGCCGATGAACTCGGGGCCGAGGTCGTCGCGCTCGCAGGCCAGACGGACCACGGTGCGCAGGTAGTCCGCCTTGTCGCCGGTGTCGTAGCGCAGGCCGTCGAAGACGACGCCGTGGACCGTGCCGTCGGCCGCGAGGTCCTGGAGTGCGTCGGTGAGCTGGATCTCGCCGCCGCGGCCCGGCGGCGTGCGGTCCAGGACGTCGAAGACCACGGGGTCGAGGACATAGCGGCCGATGACCGCGTAGGCGCTGGGAGCCGATTCGGGGGAGGGCTTCTCCACGAGTCCGGTCACGCGCACCACGCCCTTGTCCTCGGTCTGCTCCACCGCCGCGCAGCCGTAGAGGTGGATCTGCTCACGCGGTACCTCCATGAGGGCGACCACGCTTCCGGAGTACCGGTCGCGGACGTCGAGCATCGTGCTGAGCAGGGTCTCGCGCGGGTCGATCAGGTCGTCGCCGAGGAGGACGGCGAAGGGCTGGTCGCCGACGTGGCGACGGGCGCAGAGCACCGCGTGGCCGAGGCCGAGGGGCTCGCCCTGGCGGATGTGGTGGATGTTGGCCAGGCGCGCAGGGTCACGTACGGCGTCCAGGCGCACCGCGTCGCCCTTGGCCGCGAGGGCCTGCTCCAGTTCGAAGGCGTTGTCGAAGTGGTCCTCGATGGCCCGCTTGTGGCGGCCGGTGACCATCAGGACGTCGTCGAGTCCGGCCGCGGCGGCCTCTTCGACGACGTACTGGATGGCCGGCTTGTCGACGACCGGCAGCATCTCCTTCGGCGTCGCCTTGGTCGCCGGCAGGAACCGGGTGCCGAGCCCGGCGGCCGGGACGACCGCCTTGCGGACCGTGCGGACGGGGGCGGGGGTGTCTGTCGTGTGGGGGACGATCATGTGGATCATGCTGCGTCACCGGGATGAGAGCGCACCGGGAGACGCCTGGGAGCTTCCTGTGGACGGATGGGTCGGATGCGCCGGACGGGCCCGGAATTTGAAGATTTCGTGTGCCAACCATTCGCCGGACGTGCACAACCCGAAGGTGACACCCCCGCTTATTTCGAATACGGGTGCTGCTACCCCCGGTAACTTTTCTGAAGTGGCATCTTTTTGAACATGGGTCACTCGTACTTCTTGTTAGCTGTGCAGCAATTGTGCGAAGGTGAGCGCCCCCGATAGCGGCGTCGGAACTGACGCGGCATAGGTATGCACCAATCAGGCACCTGCTTTCCGAGGACGCGCATTACCCATGGCGTCCTGCGGCCTGGAAGGAATTGGTCCAGTGCAATCCGCTTACCCTCCACGACCCCCCTACCCCCCACGTCCCGGAGCGAGCCCGGGGGAGTCCGACCGTAATCTCCTGGCCAGGCTCGGGGAGAACAGTGTGGACGGTCATGCCGTCGCCCTGTTGATGGCGCGGCACTGGCGGCCGACGTACGAATACGCGGTCATCTGCCTCGCCTCTTGGTCGGGTTCGGCGTCAATGGCGGCTGCCGCGGCTTTCCATCGGGTGCTCGGCCGGGCGGGTGACGGGGCTTTGCGCCCACAACTGCTGACGGCGGTAAGGGAGTTCGTCAAGGAGTGGGCCGCCGATGACGAGGTGTCAGCCGTACTTCCGGAACTCCGCAAGACGATCGGCGGTCGTGGTCTGCGTGCGGCGAGGTCCGTCACCCCCGAAAGGCGACTGCTCGCCGAGCGCGCATTCCGGGCCCTTCCGGGGGCCTCTCAATGCCTGCTGTGGCATGTCGAGGTCGAGGCCGAAAATATTTCGGTGCCGGCCGGTCTGTTGGGTGTCGACGCCGCCCGTGCCACCGCCGCGCTGGATCAGGCCCGCGAGCAATTCCGTACCGGATGCGTGCGTGCCCACCGGGAACTCGCACCGACCAGTGAATGCCGTTTCTACAACCGTCTCCTGGATGTCCCGATTCGCCGGGGCGGAGATCTCTTGCCCGATGTGCGGGAACATCTGACGGAATGCCGGTACTGCCGTCACGCGGCCGAACAGCTCAGTCATTTCGAGGGCGGTCTTGAGGTACTGCTCGCCGAGACGGTGCTCGGCTGGGGTGCCCACCGCTATCTGGAATCGCGTCCCGCGCGTGCCGCGGGCCAGCCGGAGGCGGACCTCCACGGCCCGGCCCGTCCCCGGCCCGGCGGACGCCACCGGCCCGCCACCGCCGGCCTCCTCGCCCAGCCCCGCAGGCACGCCCGTGCCGTACTGGTGGGCGCCGGACTGACCTCCCTCGCCCTGCTCGGCACGGTGCTCGTAGCCAAGGGCTGGACCGACGACGGTGGTGTGCCCACGACCGGCGCCACCTGGGGAGCGGTCAGCAACAACACCGTCCGGCCGAGCCCGTCGGACGTGTCCCAGGAGGCCGGATCCCCGTCGGCCGCCTCCGTGGGCAACCCTGTCCAGGTCGGTCACGGCAGACTCCGCAACGCCGACATCGGACTGTGTCTCGACACCCACGACGGCCGCCTCGGGGACGGCGTTCAGGTCGTCCTGGCGAGGTGCTCCACCGCCGGGTCCCAGCAGTGGGCGTACGAGGACGACGGACTGCTGCGCAGCACCGTGGATCCCGGGCTCTGCCTCGACTCGGACGCCGAGAGGCGGACGGTGGTGGTCGCCGACTGCCTTGCGCACGCGGACGGTGCCCACTACGACCTCACCGTGCGCGGCGAACTGCTGCTGCGCCGGGGCAAGGGGCTGCTGGTCGCGCCCGGCAAGGGCGAGATCGTGACCGTCACCGGGCGGGACGGCACGAAGGAGCAGCGCTGGTATCTGGAGTCCGCCGACGAGAGCGCGCCGACACAGCAGGGCACGCAGTCGCCGAGGACGGAGAACACAGAGCACCCGGAGAACACGGAGACGGGCAGCCCCTCCGGCGGGACGGACGGCGCTCCCCTCGCCCCCCACCTCGCCCCGGCCCCGCCTCCCGGTGCCGGCCAGAGCCCCGGCGGGCCCTCGGACCCGCAAGGAAGCCCGTCCGGGCAGTACCGGACGAGGGTCGCCCAGGTCGACCACGACGACTCCGCCCCGGCTGCACCGGTCGAGGTGGCCGGGTCGGCGGTGACCGCCGTCGTGGACACCGTGACTTCGCTCGCGGCGCCCGTCACGGCGCCCCTTCGGGCCGTGCTGCCGTAGACCGTGGACGGACGATGACGGGGCCGGTGGTCCCGTCGCCGGTGCACCCCGGCCCGGTCGGGCGAGCGGGCCGGGGCGGGTGAGTTGTTGCCTCGGACGTCGGTTCACGCGACCCGGTAGGCTGCCACGGGGTGCGCCGGTACTTGGCGCGCGCCGGGAACGCGACTCAGGAGGAACCGGCGTTGCACGTCCAGGAATGGCTCGACACCGTGCCCCCGGCCGCCGTCTACGCCCTGGTGGGCCTGGTCATCGGCCTGGAGAGCCTGGGCATTCCGCTGCCCGGCGAGATCATCCTGGTCTCGGCGGCGCTGCTGTCCTCGCAGCACGCGGGGATCAATCCCGTGGTGCTCGGTGCGTGTGCCAGCGTCGGGGCGATCGTCGGTGACTCCATCGGCTACGCGATCGGGCGCAAGGGCGGGCGGCCGTTGCTCACCTGGCTCGGCAACAAGTTCCCCAGACACTTCAGTGAGGGCCATGTCGCCACGGCGGAGCGGTCCTTCGAGAAGTGGGGCATGTGGGCCGTGTTCTTCGGCCGCTTCGTCGCACTGCTGCGGATCTTCGCGGGGCCGCTCGCCGGTGTGCTGCGGATGCCGTACTGGAAGTTCCTGATCGCCAACGTGCTGGGCGGGATCGTCTGGGCCGGCGGGACGACCGCGGTCATCTACTACGTGGGCATCGTCGCCGAGTCGTGGCTGAAGCGGTTCTCGTGGCTCGGGTTGGTGCTCGCCGTGTTGATCGGGCTCACTTCGATGCTCGTGCTCAAGCGCAGGGCGGCGAAGGTGACGGCCGAGACGAAGGCGGCCGAACCGGAGACCGTCCCGGCCGCCGACTGACCGTCACGGCGTGTCGTGCACCTCGCCGTGGGCCTTGGCCAGGTCCGCGTAGAGCGTCCCGTTCAGGGTCACTCCCTGCCGCTCCTCGTCCGTCAGCTCCCGCCTGACCTTCGCGGGTACGCCCGCCACCAGTGAACCCGGCGGGACCCGCATGCCCTGCGGCACCAGTGCCTGCGCCGCCACCAGGGAACCCGCTCCGATCACCGCGCCGTTCAGCACCGTCGCGCCCATGCCGATCAGACAGTCGTCCTCGACCGTGGCGCCGTGCACGACCGCGTTGTGGCCCACCGAGACCCGCTCGCCGATCGTCACCGGGAAGCCGGGGTCGGCGTGCAGGGTGGAGTTGTCCTGGCAGTTGCTCCGGGCGCCGACTGAGATGCGTTCTACGTCTCCTCGGGCCACCGCGCCGTACCAGAGGCTCGCCCCCGCCTCCAGGGTCACGTCGCCGATCACCGACGCGGTCGGCGCCACGAAGGCCGTCCCGTCGATCTTCGGTTCTCTTCCGCCGATGCCCGTGATCAAGGCCTTGTGCGCCATTTCGCCTCCTGGTTCCGGATATCCCGAACCGTACGTCACCCGGTGGGGCGAAGATCACAAGCCCTCGCACTCATACCGGCGGCGTGCGCTCAGTACGGTGTGCTCGTGCCGAAGAGCAAGAACACGTTCTCATCCTGGCGGGGCCGTCTCGTCCAGCGTGCCGTCCACGCGGGCTGGGCCTGGGTGCAGCGCACGGGTTCCGTGACCGCGGAGCACCCGGGACGCTTCCGTTTCGGCGCGCTGGGTGCGCACAGCCGGCTGGCCTTTCCGCTCGGCACGGTCTTCGGTGAGCCGTGGATCCATGTCGGGTCCCACTGCATCGTCGGCGAGCAGGTCACCCTGACCGCCGGCCTCATGCCCGACCTGGACCTGGGTCCTGAGCCGATCCTGCGCATCGGCGACGGGGTCGTACTGGGACGCGGCAGCCACGTCATCGCCGACACCACGGTCACGATCGGCAGCGACTGCTACTTCGGGCCGTACGTCTACGTCACCTCCACCAACCACTCCTACGACGATCCCCACGAGCCCATCGGCAAGCAGTGGCCGCGGATGGAGTCGGTGGAGATCGGGCCGGGCTGCTGGATCGGTACCGGGGCGGTGATCCTGCCCGGTGCGCGGATCGGACGGAACGTCGTCGTGGCCGCCGGGGCCGTCGTCCGGGGTGTGGTGCCGGACCACGCGGTGGTGGCGGGGGCGCCCGCCAGGGTCGTACGGCGATGGACCGCCGAGGACGGCTGGCAGCCGCCGCTCCGGACGCCGGCGCCGGTGCCGATACCTCCGGGGGCTACGGCGGAGCAGTTGAGCGCCTTGGCGGGGTTGGATGAGGAGGCTGCGGCGAGGTTGGCTGAGCTGGACTGAGGGTGCCCAAGGGGGTGCCGGGTCGGGTTGTCCAGCGGCTGCGGGCCGGTGGGGGCTGGTCGCGCCCACGCGGCGGAGCCGCACATCGATACAGCCCCGCGCCCCCAAGGGGTGGGGGCGGTCTCAGCCCGTCGCCAGGAGCACTGTGCCGAGCAGGGCCAGACCCGCGCCGGCCGCCTGGAGTGCCCGCAGCCGCTCGCTGAGGAAGCCGCGGGCGGCCAGGGCGGTGACCACCGGGTAGAGCGAGGCGAGGACGGCGGCCACGGTGATCGGGCCGTGCTGGGCGGCCACCGCGTACGTGCCGTTCGCCGCGACGTCCGCGAGGCCGACGAAGGCGAGCGCCGGAAGCGACGACCGGGGGAGTCCGGTGTCGGGGAGGGCCGGGGCGCCCCGCCGCACGGAGACGTACAGAGCGGCACCGCCCACCGTCACGCTGACGACACGCTGTACGAACAGGGCCAGGAAGAGGCCGGAGACGGTCGTGGACGCCTCCGCGATCAGGGCGAAGACGGTGCCGAAGCCGAGAGCCGCGATCAGGGTCAGGACGATCGCCCGGCGTTGTACGGGAGCGCCCCGCAGTTGGGGGCCGCCGGCCAGGACCACTCCGGTCACGGCCACCGCGATGCCCGCGGCCTGCACCAGCCCGGGGCGTTCGCCGAGGAGGAGGCCGATGCCGACCGGGACCGCCACGCTCAGCGTGCCGAGCGGGGAGACGACTCCCATCGGGCCCAGCGCGAGTGCCTTGTAGAAGCAGATCAGGGCGACCGGCCCGGCCAGACCGGCGCCGAACGCGAACCACAACCGGGGCCCGGCCTCGCTCCAGCCGCCGGTCGTCAGCACGATCGCGCCGAGCACCGCCGCGGCGATCGCCTGCGAGACGACCACCACCGTGAGCGCCGGAAGCCGTCGGGTCAGCACTCCGCCGCCGAAGTCGGCCAGGCCCCACAGGAGGCTCGTGGCCAGGGCGAAGAACGCTGTCACGGCTGACCTCGCAGTACAGTTCGGTGAACGATCGGGTGCACCCCATCGTAGTTCATCAAGTTGGACCGAGTCATACAAAATATTGGACGTGACGTGGCGGACCTCGACCTGCTGACCCAGTCCCTGGCGCGCAACGTCAAACGCTGGCGGACCGAGCGCGGCTTCACCCTGGACGCGCTCGCCGCCCGTGCCGGGGTCAGTCGCGGCATGCTGATCCAGATCGAACAGGCCCGGACCAACCCGAGCCTCGGCACGGTCGTGAAGATCGGCGACGCGCTCGGGATCAGCATCACCACGCTGCTCGACTACGAACAGGGCCCGAGGGTCCGGATCGTTCCGCCCGAGCAGGTGGTGCGGCTGTGGAGTACGGAGGCGGGCAGCTGGAGCCGGCTGCTCGCGGGCGCGGAGGCCCCGGGACCCCTGGAGATGTGGGAGTCGCTGATGATGCCGGGCGAGGCCAGCCGGTCGGATCCGCACCCGGCCGGCACGGTCGAGATCCTGCATGTCACGGAGGGTGAATTGACCCTGACCGTCGACGGGATCGAGCACCGGGTCCCCGCCGGGTCGAGCGTCACCTTCGAGGCGGGCATCGAGCACGAGTACGCCAACCGGGGCGACGCCCCCGCCCGCTGGATGCTGGCGGTCTCGGTACCGGCCGCGTCCTGAGCGGCTGTTGGCGTGCCGCGATGGGCCCGCGCCGGGCGGGGAACCGGCGAACTCCCGGAACGGCGAAGGCGGGCCTCAGGGTGCATGACGAGGCCCTTGCCGTCGGCCTGAAGGACGAGCGCGGTCGCGGCGGTCGACGGCCCGGCCGACGCGGAACTCCCGCTGCCCGCGTCCTTTCGCTCCCACGGCCTGCGCCGCCTCGCTGTCCTCGAAGCCGTCAGCGGCCGCACCCATCGGGGCCCTTCGACCACGCGGCCCCTGCTCCCGACGCCCTCGGGGCGGTCGGTTTCCTCAGGCGTCGGCGTGATGGGCGAGCGTCAGGTGGGGATCGGTTTCGCCCGGTACCGGTGCCGGGTCGGCGTGGACGAGCGCGGCAGTGAGGCGCGGTACGGCATGCAGCAGAGCGTGCTCGGCGTCGACGGCCACGGCATGCGACTGACGCACCGTCATCTCGCCGTCCACCACGACGGCCACCTCCGCGCGGAGCCGGTGTCCGATCCAGCGCAGCCTCAACTCTCCTACCCCGCGCACCCCTTCCACCTCCCGCAGCGCGTCCTCGGCCCGGTCCACCAGGTCGGGATCGACGGCGTCCAGCACCCGCCGGAACACCTCGCGGGCCGCGTCCCGCAGTACCAGTGCGATCGCGGCGGTGATCGCCAACCCCACGATCGGGTCGGCGAGTTGCCAGCCGACGGCCGAGCCGCCGGCACCCAGGAGCACGGCCAGCGAGGTGAACCCGTCGGTGCGGGCGTGCAGTCCGTCCGCGACCAGTGCCGCCGAGCCGATGTCCCGGCCCACGCGGATGCGGTAGCGGGCCACCCATTCGTTCCCCGCGAAGCCCACCAGCGCGGCCGCGGCCACCACCGGCAGGTGCGAGACGGGACGCGGATCGAGCAGCCGGTCGATCGCCGCCCACCCGGCGAAGGCCGCGCTCGCGGCGATCGTCAGCACGATCACGATGCCCGCGAGATCCTCGGCCCGCCCGTAGCCGTACGTGAAACGGCGGGTGGCCGCGCGCCGGCCCAGCACGAAGGCGATGCCCAGCGGTACGGCGGTCAGCGCGTCCGCCGCGTTGTGCGCCGTGTCCCCGAGCAGTGCGACGGACCCGGACACGGCCACGACGACCGCCTGCGCCAGCGCCGTCGCACCGAGCACCGCCAGCGAGACCCACAGGGCGCGCATGCCGCGGGCGGAGGACTCCAGGGCGGAGTCGAGCTTGTCGGCGGTCTCGTGGGAGTGGGGGGTGAAGACATGGGCGAGACGGTGGCGCACGCCGCGACGCCGGTGCTCATGCGGGTGTTCGTGCTCGTGCGCGTGTGCGTGCGGATGGTCGTGGCCGTGCTCGTGTGCCTGGTGATGCCCGTGGTCGTGGTCGCTCACGTGGTGCTCCTTCCGGTGCGCGCGGGAGTGGACGTACCGCACTCACGGAGCCATTATGTGCGTATGAGCGCACGCATGCACCTATCACCTGCGCACGATACGCACCCGCGCACCCCGGGCGAGGAACAGTTCGCCCTCGCGGCCGAGATCCTCGCTCTTCTCGGCGACCGCACCCGCCTCACCCTGCTGCACGCCCTGACCGCCGGGGAGGCCGACGTCACGACCCTCACGGAGGCGTGCGGAGCGGCCCGTCCCGCCGTCAGCCAGCACCTGGCCCGGCTCCGGCTGGCCGGATTGGTGAGCACGCGCAAGGAAGGTCGCAGGGTGATCTACGCGCTGCGCGACGGCCACCTGCGCCGACTCGTCGACGAGGCCCTCAAGGTGGCGGACCACCGGCTCAGCGACCGTCCGGTGCACGACTGAGGGATCAGTACGCGGACGCCGTACCCAGGTACTGCTCGGCGAAGGCGGCGGCCGCGGTCGGCGAGGTGAACAGGCGGCGGAGGCGGGCGAAGGTGGTGCCCGCCCGGTACTCGTCGCCCGAAGAGGTGCCGTGGTAGACCTCGGAGAGCCACTGGGAGAACTCCTGGTAGTCCCACACGCGCCGCAGACAGGCCTCCGAGTAGCCGTCGAGGCCGCTGCCGTCGCCCTTGCCGAGGTAGGCGACGAGAGCGTCGCCGAGCAGGAAGGCGTCGTGCAGGGCGAGGTTCATGCCCTTCGCCGCGATCGGCGCGGTGAGGTGGGCGGCGTCGCCGGCGAGGAAGAGACGGCCGAACGTCATGGGCTCCACGACGTAGTTGTGCATGTCGAGGACGCGCTTCTCGATCAGTCGGCCCTCGGTGAGCGGCGGGCTGCCGTCCGCGCCGAGGCGCTGCTGGAGTTCGGTCCAGACGCGGTCGTGGGACCAGTTCTCGGGGTCGTCGCCCGGCGGGCACTCCAGGTAGTAGCGGGTGACCTCGGGGCTGCGGGCCATGTGCCCGGCGAAACCGTTGGGATGGATGCCGAACAGGACGCAGTCGGAGGACGGCGGTGCCTCCGCGAGCAGCGCAAGCCACCCGATGCCGTAGTCGTGCCGGGCGATGTCCGCGGTCTCCGGGAGGACGCTGCGGCTCACCCCGCGCGCCCCGTCGCAGCCCGCCACGAACTCGCACTCCACCGAATGCCGTTCACCCGTCCCGGCATCGGTGTACGACACGGAGGGCCGGGCCGTCTCCAGGTCGTGCAGGCGGACGTCCCGGACGCCGAAGCGGATCTCGCCGCCCCGGACGTCGGCGTACTCGCGCACCAGATCCGTCACCAACAGCGGCTGCGGATACACGAAGTGGTGCTGCCCCGTCAGTTCGCCGTAGCCGAAGCGGAAGCGCTCGCCTGCGAAGCGGAACTCGCACTCGGTGTGCAACTGGGCCCGTTCCAGGAGGGTGTCCGCGAGACCACGCTGCTGGAGACCGCGTACGGCCCACTCCTCGATGACGCCCGCCCGCGGCCGCTGCTCGATGAACTCGCGGGTCTCCACCTCCAGAACGAGACAGCCCACGCCCGCCGCCCGCAGGATGTTGCCGACCGTCAGCCCGGCGGGCCCGGCACCGACGATGACGACCGGAAAGCGTTGTGGGGCACCGGAGTTGGGGTGGGAGGTCACCCGGTCATTATGTCGACGCCGCGGCGCCCGGGCGAGGGCGGGAGAGGGAGGGGGAGGGGGAGGGGGAGGGGGAACGGCGCCGGGTGACCCACACGCGGAGGCACCCGGTCCGCCGGTCTCGGGGCGCGGGCGCGTCGGTGACGCGGTGGCGCCGGCCCAGTGGTGAAAGGGTGACCGATGGCCTGCGGGGCGTCAGCCCAGCCGGGGGAACTCGATCGCCGGGCACCTGTCCATCACCATGTCGAGGCCGGCGGCGCGGGTGCGGTCGTACGCGGCCTCGTCGATGACACCGAGCTGGTACCAGACGGCCTTGGCGCCGATCGCGGCGGCCTCGTCGGCGACCGGACCGGCCAGGTCGCTGTTGACGAACACGTCGACGACATCGACGGGGAAGGGGATCGCGTCCAGGGACGGATAACCCTGCTCGCCGTGGACCGTCTCGGCCTTCGGGTGCACGGGCACGATCCGCTTCCCGTACCGCTGCAGCACCTCCGCGACGCCGTAGGCCGCGCGCCGCTGGTTCGCCGACAGTCCCACGATCGCCCAGGTGTCGCCGAGTTCGGTGAGGATTCTGCGGATCGTTGCAGGGTCGCCGTACACGTGGGGCCTCCTCGGAATGGGCCGCGGGCCGTTGCCCGGGCTCTGCGTGCAACACCGGCCGCTGCCCGGACCTTCCCGGCCCACGGACAGGAGCGGGAAGCCCGTCCGTCGGCAAAGGCCCCGGACGCACCCCACCCCCTTGTCCGGAATCCGCGCCACTTCCCCCCACCGGGCCCTCCGTCCGCCTACGCTCGCCCCGTGCTGTGCATCACCGACGCCCGAACCGGCGAGCCCGTCGACGCCGCCCCCGCCCGCAGAGGCCTGACCCGGGTCGAGGCCCATGTGCCGGGCTACGACGCCTCCGCCCTGCGCGTCCTGCTGGTCGCCGACATCCTGGTCCGGGCCCTGGAACTCGGCCGCACCCCCGTGTGGGCGCTGCTCTCCGCCGGCCGGGAACAGGCGGAACTGCACGCGGGCGCCGCCGCCCTCGGCGCCAAGCCCTTCGAGGACCGCCGGGACGTCGGCCCCGGCTGGGGCGAGGACCAGGTCGTCCACGTGGTGGGGGAGGGCGGCGCGACCCCGGACGGGGTACGGGTCGTCGTCGCGCCCGTCGAGACCGCGGACATCCCCGAGGGCGCCGACCCCGCCGTCGTCCGCCTCGCCCTGCTCACCGCGCGACGGGGCACACCCGCCCGGCTCGACGAGGCCGCCCTGACGGAGGCCCACGAGACCCTCGTACGCTGGCGTCGGGCCGTCGCCGTCTGGGCACGGCAGCCGTCCAGGCCCGTCCCGGACGAGGTGCGCGGACGGCTCCGTACCGCCTGGGAGGACGACTTGGACGTACCCGAGGTCCTGCGCGTGCTGCGCCGGGTCGAGGAGTCGGAACTGCCGGAGGGCGCCCGCTTCGAAACGTATGTCTACGCGGACCGGCTGCTCGGTCTCGACCTGGCTCGCGACGTCGGATCCCCGGCATGACCGCGGCGACCGGAGCGGGCCCGTCGCGTCGCCTCGTCGTCCTCAGGCACGCCAAGTCCGCCTGGCCCGAGGGCGTCGCCGACCACGAACGCCCGCTCGGGCCCCGCGGCCTGCGGGACGCGCCGGAGGCGGGCCGCCACCTCGCCGAGTCCGGCCTGCTCCCCGACCTCGTCCTGTGCTCCACGGCCGTACGCGCCCGGCACACCTGGGAGTTGGCGTCCGCTCGATGGGACACCCCGTCGCCGGCCCGCCTCGATCCCGAGCTGTACGGGGCCGACGTACCGGAGTTGCTGGCGACCGTGCACGCGACGCCGCCCGAGGTCGTGACGCTGCTGCTCGTCGGGCACAACCCGGGACTGGAGGAACTGGTCCTCACGCTGGCCGGGGACGGCCTCGACGACGCGCTGGACGAGGTCCGGGTGAAGTTCCCGACCTCCGCGGTCGCGGTGCTGGAATGGCGCGGTGCGTCCTGGCGGGACCTGGCCCCGGGAGCGGCGCTCCTCACGTCCATGTCGGTGCCGCGGGGCCGCAGGACGTGACGCCGGGGCAGCCCGTCGGGGCCTCGGCGCCCACGGATTAGGCTGGCCGGATGCAGGACGAGTACCGCACGGTGGCCCACGCGGGCGTGCACGAGACCGAGGTCAACCGCTCGCGCTTCCTCTGCGCCCTCGCCCCGGCCGCCACTGAGCAGGAGGCCCAGGACTTCGTCGCGTCCGTCCGCAAGGAGCACGCCGACGCCACCCACAACTGCTACGCCTACGTCATCGGCGCCGACGCCGGGATCCAGAAGGCGAGCGACGACGGCGAACCCGGCGGCACCGCGGGCGTCCCCATGCTCCAGATGCTGCTGCGCCGCGACATGCGCTACGTCGTCGCAGTCGTCACCCGCTACTACGGTGGCGTCAAGCTCGGCGCGGGCGGCCTCATCAGGGCCTACGGCGGCTCGGTCGGCGAAGCCCTGGACACGCTCGGCACCCTCACCCGCCGCCGCTTCCGCCTCGCCACGGTCACCGTCGACCACCAGCGCGCGGGCAAGGTGCAGAACGACCTGCACACGACCGGACGCGAGGTCCGGGACGTCCACTACGGCGAAGCGGTCACGATCGAGATCGGGCTGCCGGACGCGGACGTGGCGGCGTTCCGGGGATGGCTCGCGGACGTGACCGCGGGGACGGCCGGGTTCGAGCTCGGCGGGGAGGCGTACGGGGACGCGTGAGCCGGGAGGACGGGGCCGGGTGAGCCGGGAGGACGGGGCCGGGTGTCAGCATTCTCCGGCCGCGGCGGTCACCTCCGCTCCAGCGCGGCCAGCCGCAGCTCAAGCTGGTCGACCCGGTGCCGTAGCAGGGTGACCTGTGCCTCCAGGCTGACTTCGCGCTCCGCCCGGCGCTGAATGCGCGGTGATGTGGCGGCACGCTCGATCACCGCGTCCAGCTGGACCAGGCGCTGCGGACCGTTCGGGCCGTCCACCAGCCGTGACCGGATCTCGCCGTTGCGGTACCAGGACCGCAGGGCCGAACGGGAAACACCGGTCTCGGCCTCCGCCCTGGCCAGCGTGACCCAGGGGGTCTCCTCCAGCTGCTCGAACAGCTCCAGTTCGTTCTGCCAGCGCGCGAGCCGGCCCTCCCAGTCCGACGGTGTCTCCATCAGACCCTCCCTTCAGCACGGTGACCCTGTCATTACCAGTGTATTGACAGGGTTGGGACCATGGGGACATGCCATTCGAACGGTTCACGAAGGAAGCCCGCAAGGTGGTTGTCATGGCTCAGGAGGAGGCGAGGCTGCTCAGGCACGACTACATCGGCACGGAGCACATCCTGTTGGGACTGCTCGACGCCCCGGACGGCGTCGCGGCGAGGGTTCTGCACCGGCTCGGGTACGACAAGGAGACGGCGCGGGCCGATGTCGCCGCGGCGGTCGAGCCGGGCCCGAAGCAGTTGAACGGTCATATCCCGTTCGCGCCGAGCGCGAAGAAGACGCTGGACCTCGCACTGCGCGAGGCGCAGCAGCTGCACCACACCTCCATCGGCACCGAACACATCCTGCTCGCCCTGGTCAGGGAGGGCGAGGACGGAGACGAGGGCGAAGGCCTCGGCGTGAAGGTGCTGGCCGAGCGGATCGGTCCGGTCAGCAGGATCCGCGCCGCGGTGCTGGCATCCGTGGAGGGACCGCAGGACGTCGCGGGCGGGCCATGGCCGGCCGGGACACCTGCCGCCGAGGCCACCGTGTCCACCGCCAGTGCGCTGGCCGGCGGCGCACCGGTCGGCAGCCATCACCTGCTGGAGGCGATGCTGCGGGCGGAGAACAGCATGGCGGCCAGGGTGCTGCGCGAACTCGGGGTCGACCCGGACGAGGTCGCCGCGAAGATCGACGCACTGGATCCGGAGACGACCACGGACGCGAACCCGGAGGAAGCCGCCGCGCGCAGGATGGAGATCCGGCTGGTCGACGACGAGGTGCACCTGATCCTGCGGGACCCGGCCACCGTCACCCTCGCCAGGAGGGTCACCGAGCTGTCCGGCGGCCCGGTTCGTGGCGCCGGTCCCGTCGCCGGCATGTTCGTCCCGCTCTGGAGGTCGACCAGCCACCTGCTGCTGCAGATCCAGCACGTGCTGGAACCGGCGGACCCCGAAGGAGAGGACGGCTCCGCCGCGAGCAAGGTGGCCAGGGCGGTGCGCTCGGTGCTCGCGCCCCGGCTCCGCCGCTGAGGCGACCGACAGGGCGTCGGCCGTCCGTCGGGCCGGTGCCGAGCGGACTGTCGCCCGGCTGAACGAAACGGTCCCCGGAGCCCGCCGTGGCGGTCGGCGACCCCGGGATCGCGTGCCGCGCCCCGCCGGTGTCAGCCCGCGCGCACCTGACGCCGGTGGGGTAGGGCGCCCCCATGGCATTGCTCGACGGTGTCCCGTTCGGCGGTCCTGTGCCGCCGCGCACCCGGATGCCGTTCCCACCGCCGGCATGGAATACGAACACCAAATTCTGATGCCGCCCGACGCAGCCGAAAAGCCTGCGTTCTTCGCCGGAAAGCCGAGCACGCCGCACCTCGGAACTCAGAGCCCCTGCACAAGTGCCGCTGATGTGTCATCAGCTCTGAGCGGACGCTCTCGTCAGCGCGGCCTGCGCGTACCCGACACGGCCACGTGCCTTGAGGCGCACCGCCGGCCGACGGCAACCTCACGGAGCCGTAATGGAGTTCCTCGGTTTCTCGAATCAGCCGCGTTGAGGGTCCGACGGCAGTACTGCGAATGGCAGCCCTTTTTCCGCCGCATTCGCGCTCTCCTCATACCCGGCTCGCGGCGCGTGATCAGGGGACGCAATGCGTTAGCGTGGCGGGTGTTGACGGCGAGCCCCGTGCTGGTTCGTGCTGGTCTTAGAGGCGCAGTAGGGGTAAACGTGCAGTTCGGGGCGGTTTCATGAGAATTCTGCACACGTCGGACTGGCATCTCGGCCGGGCGTTCCACCGGGTCGCCATGCTGGGGGCGCAGGCCGAGTTCATCGGTCACCTCGTCACGACCGTGCGGGAGCGCGGGGTGGACGCGGTGGTCGTGTCGGGAGACGTGTACGACCGTGCGGTGCCGCCGCTCGCCGCGGTCGAGCTGTTCGACGACGCGCTGCACCGGCTCGCCGACCTGGGTGTACCGACGGTGATGATCTCCGGGAACCACGACTCGGCCCGGCGGCTCGGAGTGGGGGCGGGACTGATCGGCCGCGCCGGAGTCCACCTGCGGACGGAACCGGCGGCGTGCGGGACGCCCGTCGTGCTCACCGACGCGCACGGCGATGTGGCCTTCTACGGACTGCCCTATCTCGAACCGGCCCTGGTGAAGGACGAGTTCGGGGTGGTGAAGGCGGGCCACGAGGCCGTGCTCGCCGCCGCCATGGACCGGGTCCGCGCCGACCTCGCCACCCGCGCGGAGGGCACCCGCTCCGTCGTCCTCGCGCACGCCTTCGTCACCGGCGGCGAGGCCAGCGACAGCGAGCGGGACATCACCGTCGGCGGGGTGGCCGCGGTGCCCGCCGGGATCTTCGACGGGGTCGACTACACCGCTCTCGGGCACCTGCACGGCAGTCAGACCATCACCGAGCGCGTCCGGTACTCCGGCTCCCCGCTGCCGTACTCCTTCTCGGAGGCCGACCACCGCAAGAGCATGTGGCTCGTCGACCTGGACGCCGGGGGCGCGCTCACCGCCGAGCGCCTCGACTGCCCGGTGCCGCGTGCGCTGGCCCGGATCCGGGGGAAGCTGGAGGAACTCCTCGCCGATCCCGGACTCGCGCCCCACGAGGAGGCATGGGTCGAGGCCACCCTCAC
The DNA here is from genome assembly GCF_055570355.1 of Streptomyces sp. NPDC031225. Classification (NCBI taxonomy): domain Bacteria; kingdom Bacillati; phylum Actinomycetota; class Actinomycetes; order Kitasatosporales; family Streptomycetaceae; genus Streptomyces; species Streptomyces sp. NPDC031225. Next base: position 81,067 of record NZ_JBVIHJ010000017.1, read on the forward strand.
CGACCCGGTCCGCCCGGCGGAACCGATGGCCCGGCTCTGCGAGCGGTTCCCGCACACACTCAGCCTCGTCTTCGATCCCGAGCGGTCACCGGACGACCCCGACGTGTCCTACGCCCGGCGGCTGGCCGGACGCAGTGACCAGGAGATCGCCGACGACTTCGTGGCACATGTGCGGGGGGCCGGGCCCGACGCGCGTGAACAGGTCGTGCTGCGGGACGCGTTCGACGCCGTGCGCGCGGACGAGGTCGTCCGGGAGGTGGCCCGGTGAGGCTGCACCGGCTGGACATCACCGCCTTCGGCCCGTTCGGCGGCTCCCAGACGGTCGACTTCGACGAGCTGTCGGCCGCCGGGCTGTTTCTGCTGCACGGACCGACGGGAGCCGGTAAGACCTCCGTGCTCGATGCAGTCTGCTACGCGCTGTACGGCTCCGTGCCGGGGGCCCGGCAGAGCGGCCAGGGCCTGACACTGCGCAGCGACCACGCCGGGGCCACCACCCGCACCGAGATCCGGCTCGAACTCACCGTCACCGGCCGCCGGTTGGAGATCACCCGGCAACCGCCGTGGGAACGCCCCAAGAAGCGCGGTTCCGGTACGACGCTGGACAAGGCCCAGAGCTGGCTGCGCGAGTACGACACAGCCGCCGGGACCTGGAAGGACCTGAGCCGGTCCCATCAGGAGATCGGTGAGGAGATCACCCAGCTGCTCGGCATGAGCCGCGAACAGTTCTGCCAGGTCGTGCTGTTGCCCCAGGGCGACTTCGCTCGCTTCCTGCGAGCCGACGCCGAGGCGCGCGGCAGGTTGCTTGGCCGCCTCTTCGACACCCACCGCTTCGCCGAGGTCGAGAAGCGGCTGGCCGAACGCCGCCGTGCCGCCGAGGCGCAGGTGCGCGAGGGGGATGCCGCGCTGCTGGCCGACGCGCACCGCATGCAGCAGGCGGCCGGCGACGCCATGGAGCTGCCCGGGCTGGCCCCCGGCGAGCCGGGCCTTGCCGAGGCCGTCCTGAGCGCGGCCGCCGTCGCCCGCAGCACCGCCCGTGAGCAGCTGACCATCGCCCACTGCGCGCTGAGCGCCGCCGAGTCCGGTCAGGCCGCCGCCGAGCGCGCCCTGGCCGACGTACGCGAAGTCGACCGGCTGCAACGGCGGTTCACTCAGGCACGCGAGCGTGCCGCGCTGCTGGAGGAGCGCGCCGACGGTTACCACCAGGCACAGGCCCGCATGGAGCGGGCCCGCAAGGCGGAGGCGGTGGCGCCCGCGCTGGAGCTGCGCGACGCCGCCGAGGCCGAGCACCGGCGGGCCGCCGTGGCCGAGACACGCGCGCGTGAGCTGCTGCCGGAGGCCTTCGCGGGAGCCGGGGCCGCCGGCCTCGCGGCCGCCGCACGCCGGGCGGCCGAGGAACTGGGCGGCCTGGACGCGGCCCGGCGTGCCGAGCAGCGGCTGGCCGAACTCCTCACGGAACGTGCCGACCTGGCCCGTCAGGAACGGTCCGACGAGGACGTACTCCAGGAGGCCGAGGCGTGGCTGGCCGGATGGGAGGAGGTCCGTGCGGGTCTGTTCAGCGGTGTCGAGACCGCCCAGGAGGCCGCCACCCGCGCCGAACAGCTGGACGTGCAGCGGGAACCGGCCCGCAAGCGCCTTGCCGCCGCACGGCAGCGCGACCAGTTCGCCCGGGACACCGACGACGCCCAGCAACAGGTGATCCAGGCGACGGAGCGCGCCCTGAAGGCCCGCACCGACTGGCTGGACGTCAAGGAACAGCGGCTGAACGGCATCGCCGCCGAACTGGCCGCACAGCTCACCGACGGTGAGCCGTGCGCGGTCTGCGGAGCCCCCGAGCACCCCGCGCCCGCCCGCAAGGACGCCGGACATGTCGGCCGGGAGACCGAGGAGCGGGCGCTCGCCGCCTCGCAGCGCGCCGACGAACAGCGGGCCGAGACCGAGCGCCGCCTGGGCTTCGTACAGCGGGCGCTGGCCGCGGCCCAGGGTGAGGCCGGGGACGCGTCCACCGAGGAACTCGCGGCCCAGGTGGACGAGTTGGAGCGTGAGTACACCCAGGTGCGGGGCCTCGCCTCGGCCCTGCACACCGCGACGGAGCAGCTGCGGCAGGCCGAACGGGAACGCGAGCGGCGGCTCACCGCCCAGCAGGAGGCCGCCGTGCGCACCGCCTCCCGAGGCGCCCGCCGTGACGCGCTGGACCGGGAACGAACCGTCCTGGAAGCCGAGTTGACCGAAGCGCGGGGCGCCGCCGACAGCGTGGCCGCCCGTGCCGCCCAGCTGGAGCGGCAGGCCGCGCTGCTCACCGACGCCGCCGACGCCGCCCGGGTGGCCGAGGACACCGCCCAGCGGCTCAAGGACGCCGACGCCAGGCTCGCCGACGCCGCCTTCCGGGCCGGCTTCGACACCCCTCAGGCCGCGGCCGCCGCCCTCCTCGACGCGGCGGCCCACCGCGAGCTCCAGCACCGGCTGGACGCCTGGCAGGCCGAGGAGGCCGCCGTGCGGGCCGTCCTCGCCGAGACCGACACCGCCGAGGCGGCCCGGCGGCCGCCCGCCGACGTGACACGGGCGGAACGGGCCGCCTCCGACGCGGGCCGCCGGGTCCGCGAGGCTGCCTCCGCGCGTGACGCCGCCGCCCGGCGCTGCGCCGAGCTGGACCGGCTCTCCACCCGCTCGGTCACCGCCCTGCGTCAACTGGCGCCGCTGCGCGAGGAGTACGACCGGGTGGCCCGGCTGTCCGCGCTCGCCGCGGGCACCTCGGCGGACAACGAACGCAAGATGCGCCTGGAGTCCTATGTGCTCGCGGCCCGGCTGGAGCAGGTGGCGGCCGCAGCGACCGCACGGCTGCAGCTGATGTCCTCGGGCCGCTACACCCTCGTCCACTCCGACGACCGCGCGGGCCGCGGCCGCAGCGGGCTGGGACTGCACGTCGTGGATGCCTGGACGGGACGTGAACGGGACACGGCCACGTTGTCGGGCGGCGAGACGTTCTTCGCCTCGCTGGCCCTGGCCCTCGGCCTGGCGGACGTCGTGACGGACGAGGCGGGCGGGGTGCGGCTGGACACGCTCTTCATCGACGAGGGCTTCGGCAGTCTCGACGACCAGACCCTGGACGAGGTCCTCGATGTACTGGACTCGCTGCGGGAGCGCGACCGGAGCGTCGGCATCGTGAGTCACGTGGCTGACCTGCGGAGGCGTATCCATGCGCAACTGGAGGTCGTGAAGGGGCGTTCGGGGTCGGTGCTGAGACAGCGGGGAGCGGGCTGAACCTCCGTGGCTGCCCGGCCCGTGCCGACCTCGCAGAACCCTGGCGGGCCGTCGGATTCAGAGGCCCAGCGGCCGCCGGGGGAGCGGTGACGAGTACACGACGCTCGTGGTCACCGAGCCCAGCGTGCTGATCCTGCCCGACACCTCCTCCAGGTGGCGCATCGAGCGGGCGGCGACCTTGATGACGAAGCAGTCGTCACCGGTCACGTGGTGGGCCTCCAGGATCTCGGGCGTCACGGCGACCAGGTCGTGGAACGGCTTGTAGTTGCCGGTGGGGTAGCGGAGGCGGACGAACGCCAGGATGGGCAGGCCGAGCCGGTCGGGGTCCACGACGGCGGCGTACCCCTGGATGACGCCCGCCTCCTCCAGGCGCCGCACGCGCTCGGTGACCGCGCTGGGCGACATGGAGACGGCCCGGGCCAGCTCGGCGAAACTGGCCCGGCCCTCCCGCTGGAGGACGTCGAGGATGCGCCAGTCGGTGGCGTCCGGGGAATACGCGGTCATCCGTGAGGAATAGCAGGGGAATCCCCGGCCGATCAAGTTCCATGCCGGGGAATCCGTCTTCAGGTTCCTGATCATGGGTCGTAGATTTCTGGCCATGACGACAACCGATCCGCTCACCGTGAACCCCGTTCTGCGTGTCGCCCCCGCCGCCCCGGCCGAGGCCGCCGCCCACTTCCGTGCCGACCTCGCCTTCCACGCGGACGTCTCCGACGTCGCCGCCGCACTCGCCGCCGACGGGGACCCCGGCTTCGTCGTCCTCGACTCCCGCTCCGCCGCCGCCTGGGACCAGGGGCACATCCCGGGCGCGGTCCACCTGCCCACCGCGCTCATCGCCGAGCGGGCCGGACCGCTCCTCGACAGGTCCGTGCCGGTGGTGACGTACTGCTGGGGACCCGGCTGCAACGGCGCCACCCGTGCCGCGCTCGCCCTCGCCGAACTCGGTTACCAGGTCAAGGAGATGCTCGGCGGCTTCGAGTACTGGGTGCGCGAGGGCTTCGAGTTCGAGACCCGGGAGAGCCGCGAGCGGCGCGGCACCGACCCGTTGACCGCACCGAACGAGGCGGCGAACTGCGGCTGTTGAGGCCCGGGGACCGCGGCGGGATCGCTGTGCAGGTGCAACTCCGGGGTTCCTGTGCGTGTAGGTTCTGCCGCATGGTGCGATACGCGGAGCCGGGTGCGGTGGAGTGGGTGGAGTCGGGCGGCGGTCCGCTCATAGCGGTACCGGAGACGGTGCTCCCGTTCTGGGCGGGCGCCGACGGCGACGAGACGGCCTCCGACTACGACCGGGCCTGTGAAGTCGACGGCTGTGTGGGCCTGTTGCCGGTCGGCGACGCCACCGCCCTGGTCCTCGGGGACGAGCCCGCCTCGACCTCCTACCTCCCCGACCACGACACCTTCGTACGGTGGTGCGCCGCCGACTCCGAGGACGAACTCCTCGCCGAAGTCCCGGCCGCTCTCGCCGGCGCCGCCTGGGAGGCCGAGGTGAACTGGGCGGTGCCCGGCCCGGTCGTCCTCTTCGACGCGGCCTGGCCCGGCAACGACTCCGTGAACACCGACCACCTGAAGGTCTCGCTGGCCCCGGGCCGGTACGCGGTACGCGCGGCCACCGTGCGGCCCGGGCCGGAGACCTGGCTGGGGTTGGTGCACCTGCGACGGCTCCCGGACTGAGGCATACGCGCGGCCGGACGACGACCGGCCCGCCTCGCCGCTCGACCGACGACGGACGAGGCGGACCGGGCCGGTCGCCGGACGGAGGCCGAACCGCGAGGCGCCGGATCGAAGGGCGCCCCGCGGCGACCGTCAGAGCTGTGACAGCTCGTCCACCAGGTCGTCAAGCCCCAGCGAACCCTGCGACAGGGCCGCCATGTGCCAGGCCTTGAGGTCGAACGCGTCGCCGTGCCGCTCGCGGGCCTTCTCCCGGCCGAGCAGCCAGGCACGCTCACCGAGCTTGTAGCCGATCGCCTGCCCGGGGATCGTGAGGTAGCGGGTCAGTTCGCTCTCCACGAAGTCCGCCGGACGGCTGCTGTGCGCGCCGAAGAACTCCTGCGCCAGCTCGGGCGTCCAGCGCTCGCCCGGGTGGAAGGGCGAGTCCGCCGGGATCTCCAGCTCCAGGTGCATGCCGATGTCGACGATGACCCGCGCGGCCCGCATCATCTGCGCGTCGAGATAGCCGAGCCGCTGCTCGGCGTCCGTGAGGAAGCCGAGCTCGTCCATCAGCCGCTCCGCGTACAGCGCCCAGCCCTCGGCGTTGGCGCTCACGCCGCCCACCGCGGCCTGGTAGCGGGAGAGGTCCCCGGCGACATGTGCCCACTGCGCGAGCTGGAGATGGTGGCCGGGGACGCCCTCGTGGTACCAGGTCGAGACGAGGTCGTAGACCGGGAAACGGGTCTGGCCCATCGTCGGCAGCCAGGTGCGGCCGGGACGCGAGAAGTCCTCCGACGGGGGCGTGTAGTACGGGGCCGCCGCGCTGCCGGGCGGGGCGATGCAGGACTCCACCTTCCGCACCCGCTCGGCGAGTTCGAAGTGCGTGCCGTCGAGCGAGTCGATCGCCTGGTCCATCAGGCCCTGCAGATAGTCCCGGACCTCGTCGACGCCGTCGATGTGCTTGCCGTGCTCGTCGAGGTGGGCGAGGGCCACCCACGGCGTCCCGGCGCCCGGGAGGATCCTCTCGGCCTCCTGCTTCATCTCGCCGAGCAGCCGGTGGTACTCGGACCAGCCGTACGCGTACGCCTCGTCCAGGTCGAGGTCCGTGCCGTTGAAGTAGCGCGCCCAGCGGGCGTACCGCTCCCGGCCGACGGTGTTCGGGGCGCCCTCGATCGTCGGTGTGTACACGTCCCGCATCCAGTCCCGCAGCTCCACCACGGCGGCGGTCGCGGTGCGGGCGGCCTCGTCCAGCTCCGTGCGCAGGGACTCCGGGCCGGCCGAGGCGAAGTCCTCGAACCAGCCCCGGCCCGCACCGTCGGTGTCCGCCCATTCGGTGAGCTGTCCGACGAAGGTGGCGGTCGGGCGCGGCGGAGCGTACAGCTTGCGCTCCAGACCGAGCGCGAGGGACTCGCGGTACCCCGCGAACGCGGCCGGCACGGCGCGCAGCCGCTCGACGATCGCCGCCCAGTCCTCCTCGGTCTGGTTCGGGGTGACGGTGAAGACCTCGCGGACCGAGTGCGCCGGCGTGGCCATGTTGCCGACCGAGCGCAGGCCCTCGTCGGCCTCGTGCACGGCGAGTTCGGCCGTCAGCCGTTCACGCAGCAGCCGGCCGCACCGGCGCTCGATGTCACTGTCCGCGCCGGCCTGCCGCTCGGCCTCGTCGAGCTTGGCGAGCGTGGCCCGCTGAAGCTCGGCGAGCGCCTCCTGGCCCGCCGGTGAGGTGTCGGGCAGCCTGCTCGAACTCTCCTTCACGCCGAGATAGGTACCGGTGACCGGATCGAGGGCGATGAGCTCGTCGACGTACGCGTCGGCGACCTGACGGGGGAGCGGGATCTGGGTGTCAGACATGCGGTCCATCCTCATACGGAGACCTCGCGGGAGTCACGTGGATTCCGCTGTGGGCGTGGCCGGTGGAAGCAGGGGCCCGCAGTCCCACTGCTGGAAGATCAACCGGGTCTCCACGCGGGCCACTTCACGCCGGGACGTGAACCCGTCCAGCACCAGCCGCTGGAGATCCGCCATGTCCGCCACCGCCACGTGCACGAGGTAGTCGTCGGGACCGGTCAGATGGAACACCGTCCGCGACTCCGGCAACGCCCGGATCCGTTCCACGAACGGCCCCACCAGCTCCCGCCGATGCGGCCTGACCTGCACCGACAGCAGCGCCTCAAGCCCCCGCCCGAGCTTCGCCGGATCCAGCCGCAACTGGTGTCCGAGGATGACACCCGAGCGGCGCAGCCGGGTCACCCGGTCCAGACAGGTCGACGGGGCGACGCCGATCTGCTCGGCGAGATCGCGGTAGGTGGTCCGTGCGTCGTTCTGCAGCAGCCGCAACAGATGCAGGTCCACCGGATCCAGTTCGACAGATGCGGTCATCAGCCGAACGTAGCACGGGGTTTTGCCCTGGATACCCGGTAGGTGTTCACCCTTGCAGGCATGGACTCAGCGCGCACACCCACCACCCCGCGTACGCCGCTCAGAGCACTGGCCACCGAGGCCGTCCACGCCGGTCGCGACGACCTCGCCCGGCAGGGACTGCACGCCCCGCCCATCGACCTGTCGACGACCTACCCGTCCTACGACAGCCGTGACGAGGCCGCCCGTATCGACGCCTTCGCCGCCACCGGCGCCGAGCCCGACGGGCCGCCCGTCTACGGCCGCCTCGGCAACCCGACCGTCGCCCGCTTCGAGACCGCGCTGGCCCGGCTGGAGGGCACCGAGGCCGCGGTCGCCTTCGCCAGCGGCATGGCCGCGCTCACCGCCGTCCTGCTCGTACGGGCCACCCTGGGCCTGCGTCACGTGGTCGCCGTACGCCCCCTGTACGGCTGCAGCGACCACCTGCTGACCGCCGGGCTCCTCGGCTCGCAGGTCACCTGGACCGACCCGGCGGGGGTCGCCGACGCCCTGCGCGCGGACACCGGCCTGGTCCTGGTGGAGTCCCCGGCCAATCCCACCCTCGCCGAAGTCGACCTGCGGGCCCTGGCCCACTCCTGCGGCTCCGTGCCCCTCCTCGCGGACAACACCTTCGCCACCCCCGTCCTCCAGCGCCCCGTGGAACAAGGCGCCCGCCTGATCCTGCACAGTGCCACCAAGTACCTCGGGGGCCACGGAGACGTGATGGCAGGGGTGGTGGCCTGCGACGAGGAGTTCGCGGGGCAGCTCAGGCAGATCCGCTTCGCCACGGGCGGCGTCCTGCACCCCCTCGCCGGCTACCTCCTCCTGCGGGGCCTGTCGACCCTGCCCGTCCGGGTCCGGGCCGCCTCCGCGACCGCCGCCGAACTCGCCCGGCGTCTCGCCGCCGACCCCCGCGTCACGCGGGTCCACTATCCGCGCATCGGCGGCGCGATGATCGCCTTCGAGGTCGACGGCGACCCGCACGAGGTGATCGCCGGCGTCCGCCTGATCACCCCGGCGGTGAGCCTCGGCAGCGTCGACACCCTGATCCAGCACCCGGCGTCCATCAGCCACCGCATCGTCGACGCGGACGATCGCAGGGGCGCGGGCGTGAGCGACCGCCTGCTGCGCCTCTCGGTGGGCCTGGAGGACGTCGAGGACCTGTGGACCGATCTGGACTCGGCGCTGAAAAGCCTCTCCAGAGGCCGTGCGACACGTCGCAGCGCACCCGCGCCCACCGTCCCGGCCTCGGTCTCTACGGCGTCTCGGTCCTCGTGATCCCCACGGCAGGCTCCTGCTCTCCCTGCGGAGCGAGCCGCGCCGTGATCACCAGGGTCCCCTCCTCGATCTGGTAGTCGAGGGGGAGCCCGAGCCCCCGCATCGCCGCGACCATCCCCGTGTTGGACGACTGCGTCACGGCGTACACGCTCTCGCACCCGGCCTCGGCCGCCATGGCCACCAGCCGCTCCAGCAGCTCCGCACCGATCCCGCGCCGCTGCCACGCGTCCTCGACGAGGAGCGCCACCTCGGTCTCGTCCCCGTCCCAGAGCAGATGACCGAGCCCGACGATCCGTCCCGAGGCGGTCTGCACCGCGAGCGTGCGGCCGAAGCGGGGACTGAGCAGGTGGTTCAGATAGCGGTCGGCGTCCCCGAGCGGCCCGTGGTAGCGCAGGCTCAGGGTCCGCGGCGAGCACCGCTCGTGCATCGCCCGCGCGGCCTCCACGTCACCCGTGTCGGCCCGCCGCACGGTGATGTCGTTGCCCTCCGGCAGCGTCAGCACGTCGTGACTGCGCGGAATCCGCGGACCGAGCCGGGCGTCCAGCTCGACCAGGGCACGGGCCCTGGCGAACTCCGTCGGCGTGAACGGCAGATACGGCCGCTCCACGGTGATCACTCCGCCTTCCGGTCCCCGCAACCGCATCACGGCGTCTTCGAGCACTCCTTCCACGGGTACGCCCTCCGGTCCGCGTCCGCCTCCCACCGGAACCGCCGGCAGCGACCGGATGGTGCAGCGGCCCAGCAACTGCCGCAGAGCCAGAGGCAGTTCGGCCGCGTCCAGCGCGGTCCGGGTGGCGAGGCCCAGCACCCGGGTGGGGGCGTCCACCAGGTCGTGGGCGTCGGCCCGCTCGATCCAGGTGTCGGCTCCGCCGGCCCGCGCGACGGACCGGGTGATCTCGGAGCCCTCCAGCGTGCCGGGCGCGCGCAGCAGGAACTCGTCGACCGTGCCCTCGGCCAGGGGGTGGGTCTGGAGGCTGAGGATGTCGACCCGCTGCCCGGCGAGGGCCGTGCACAGGGCGGCCAGGGAACCCGGCGCGTCCTTCACCGTGGTCCGCATCCGCCACAGCGTGTTCTCCGCGACCACGGGGTCCGCTGTCCCCGACGGCTCCTCGGACGGCCCGGCCTGCTCCCCCTGGGGCAGCGGCCGGGCACCGGTATCGCCCGTCGGGGGCGCATGACCGTGGCGGCGTGCCCACCATGTGTGGAACCCCGCGGTGGCGGCCAGGGCCACCGCCGAGATCACCAGCAGCGCCGTGCCGTCGGGGCCGTGGCCGACCAGGTTCGCCACGGTGTCCGCCACCGCGACGGCCGTGAACAGGGCCGCGAGTTCTATGACGTCGCGGCGCCAGTGGTGCACGGGGCGACCGTGTTTCGCACGCGTCACATCAGACATGTCTCGAGTCATGCAGCCACTGTGGAGGAACGGTGTTGCGTGATCACGAACGCATTGTGACTGATCGGTAAAGCCATCTTCTGTGCTTTTGTGCCTTTTTCAACTGTTCGGTCGTGGGCGGGCCGGGAGTCACTGGCCCACCCGCCCCGGCTGGAGCACCTGTGTGAAGAGCACCGTGCCGTCAGCCTCGCGCAGCCGGACCGTCAACTCCCCGTTGTGGCCGTCGATGTCGACCTCGCCGAAGAACTGGTAGCCGCCGGCGGGGGAGACGTTCGATGCGGTCGGTGCCTTCACGAACACCCGCTCCGGACCGAAGGTGCCGTCGAGCGCACTGGCCGGGAAGGCCCCCGCGTTCAGCGGGCCCGAGACGAACTCCCAGAACGGTTCGAAGTCGGTGAACGCGGCCCGCGAGGGCTGGTAGTGCTGGGCCGAGGTGTGGTGGACGTCCGCGGTCAGCCACACCGTGCCGGTGATCTTCCGGTGCTTGACGTACCGCAGCAGCTCGGCGATCTGCAGCTCACGTCCGAGCGGGGCGCCCGGGTCGCCCTGCGCCACCGCCTCGATGTTGGCCCTGCCCTCCGTGGCGTCGGGCACGACGAGGCCGAGCGGCATGTCGGAGGCGATCACCTTCCACACCGCGCGCGAGCGCGACAGTTCCCGCTTGAGCCAGTCCAGTTGCTCCCGGCCGAGGATGCCCTGCGGGTCCACGGTCTGGTCGTCGGGCGAATTGGCGTTGCGGTACGTGCGCATGTCCAGCACGAACACGTCGAGCAGCGGGCCCTGCCGCAGCACCCGGTACACCCGGCCGTCCCGCGCACCCGGCCGCAGCGTGGAGACCGGGAAGTACTCGCTGAACGCGCGCCTGGCCCGCCCGGCCAGGACGTCGACGCTCTTCTCGGTGTAGCGGGCGTCGGAGTCGAGGATCGTCTGGCCCGGGTACCAGTTGTTGCGGACCTCGTGGTCGTCCCACTGGATGACGGACGGGACCCGGGCGTTGAAGGCCCTGAGGTTGTGGTCGAGCAGGTTGTAGCGGAAGTTGCCGCGGAACTCGGCCAGCGTCTCGGCGACCTTGGACTTCTCCTCGGTGACGATGTTCCGCCAGGTGCTGCCGTCGGGCAGGGCGGCGGTCTCCGCGATCGGGCCGTCGGCGTAGATGTTGTCACCGCTGCACAGGAAGAAGTCCGGGTCGAGCTCGGCCATCGCCCGGTAGATCGTGTAGCCGCCGAAGCCGGGGTTGATCCCCCAGCCCTGTCCGGCGAGGTCGCCGGACCACAGGAAGCGCACCCCGTCACGGCGTTTGCCGGACACCGTGCGGAAGGTGCCCGTGACCGGCTCACCGGTGCGGCGAGGGTCGTCCGGGTCGGCCAGCAGCACGCGGTAGTGGATCTGCTCGCCCGAGGGCAGACCGTGCAGCCGGGTCGTACCGGTGAAGTCGGTGCCGGCGCCGAGCAGCGGGCCGTGCCACCGGCACGGGTTGCGGAACGACTCGGTCGCGGACGTCTCCACGATCATCCGGGCCGGGCGGTCCGAACGCACCCACACCAGACCGGAGTCGGAGGTCACGTCTCCCGCCTGCACGCCCCAGCCCGCCCTGGGGCGCCCGGACAGGGCGAAGGCCGGCGCGGCTCCGGAGACCGCGGGCAGGGTGAGGGCCGCCGACGCGGCAAGGGATCCGCGCAGAACGCTGCGACGACCGGGGAACGGACGGTGGGACATGAGTGCGCCTCCAGGGACGGGATCCGGCCAGTGTGCGATGCCACACCTACTGGGGCCCCGCAGCGCATACGGAAACCGCGGGTGAACAACTGGCCGCGGGAACAAGGGAACCCGTGTGCGAAGGAGAGTGCCCGGCCGAGGTCACCGGGCGTGCGGCACCCGGGATCCCGGCGGGGCGGGTGGCGCGAGGGCTCAGCGGCTGCCGTCGAGGATGACGCGGGCGACCAGGGCGGGGTCGTCGTTCATCGGGCAGTGGCCGCAGCCGGGCAGCCGTACCAGCCGGGCGCGGGGAATGATCTGCTTGGCGCGCACGCCCTGCCGGCGTACGAGCAGCATGTCCCTGGTGCCCCAGGCCACCGTGACCGGGAGTCCCGGGATGTCGTCGGTGAACCGGACCGCGGTGCCGGCCCGCAGGGTCTCGTCGAACCCCGTGGCCCGGGCGAGGGCGAGCGTCTCGGCGACCACGGCCTCGGGTGCCCGCAGACCCGGGCGGGCGTAGATCGTGCTCGTCAGCATCGTGCGGCCCGCCGCGCTGCGCGACAACCGCTCGACCAGCGGCAGCGGCAGCCGCCGGGAGATGTGCCGCATCGCGAGCAGCACGCCGAACGCGTAGCGGCGCTCGGCCTGCGACCAGAACCCCGCCGGGGACAGGGTGGTGACGGACCGTACGAGCTTCTCGCGGCCGAGTTCCAGGGCCAGCAGACCGCCGAGGGAGTTGCCCGCCACATGAGGGCGGTCCAGCTCCAGCGCCTCGCAGAAGGCCCCGAACACCGCCGTCGTCGTGGCCAGGTCGTAGGCGAGGCCCTCCGGCAGGCCGGGGGACGAGCCGAACCCGGGCAGGTCCACGGCGATCACGTCGCGCTCGGTCGCGAGGATGTCCACCACCGGGTCCCAGGCCTGCCGGTGGTGACCTATGCCGTGCAGCAGGAGCAGCGGCTCACCGCGGCCCACACGCGTGTAGGAGACGGTCACGGGCTTCGGCCCCTGTGCGGTGGGGACTTCGAAGGAGACGGTGGCGGACATGAGGGCTCCTTGACGGCGGCTCACGGGCTCAGACGGGAACGCACGGCGGACACGCTGTAGACAGCTTGTCAGCAATTGCTACTCGCGGGTAGACCCGTGTTGCGCCGCACGGATATCGCCTGGACACGAACCGGCGTCTGGGCTGGGATGAACCCGTGGCCACCGATACCGAGACCGACGTCTTCGAAGCGCACCGTCCCGTCCTCATGGGCGTCGCCTACCGCATGCTCGGGCGCGTCACCGACGCCGAGGACGTCGTGCAGGAGGCCTGGCTGCGCTGGTCGGCCGCCGACCGCGGCGAGGTGCGCGAACCGCGCGCCTACCTGGTCCGTATCACCACGCGCGTGGCGATCGACCGGCTGCGCCAGGTCAAGGCGCGCGGTGAGACGTACGTCGGCCCGTGGCTGCCCGAGCCGTATGTCACCGACTTCGGGGACACCGTCCCCGACACCGCCGAGCGAGCCGTTCTCGCCGACTCGGTCTCCCTCGCCGTCCTGGTCGTCCTGGAGTCGCTGTCACCGCTGGAACGGGCGGTGTTCGTCCTCAGGGAGGCCTTCGGCTACCCCTTCGCCGACATCGCCGCCATGCTCGACCGCGCCGAACCGGCCGTACGGCAACTCGCCGGGCGGGCCCGCAGACACGTCGACGAACGGCGGCCGCGCTACGAGGTCGACCCGGTCCGGCGCCGCGATCTGACCGAGCGTTTCCTCGCCGCCGCGGGCGGGGGCGACCTGGCGGCCCTGATGTCGATGCTGGCCCCGGACGTCCGCCTGGTGGGCGACAGCGGCGGCAAGTCCAAGGCGCCGCTGCGGGTGCTGGAGTCGGCCGACAAGGTGGCCCGCTTCCTGGTCGCCGTCTCCGAGAAGGGCGTCGAGGACGTCTCGTGGCGCTTCCTGGAACTCAACGGGGGCCCGGCACTGCTCGTCCTGTCCGCGGGAAAGCCCGACTCGGTCTTCCAGCTGGACGTCGTGGACGGGCGCATCCAGGCCGTTTACATCATCCGCAACCCCGACAAGCTGCGGTCGCTGCCGTCCGCGTGACCTCCGGGCGGACGAGGCGCAGTACGAACGCCTCGTGAACGCTGCCCGGCGTCCCGCCCGCATGCCGCTCAGGGGATCGAGGATTGGTATTGACCAAGGGTGGGGGCCGCCCTATGGTCGCAGATAAGTGAAACAACCTTTAATAAACAAGGGCGCTAAACGCCGCCGGACCACGGCGATTGCGGAGGACAGGGTGGGGACCACGCAGCTGGAATCGGTACCGGAACCGAAGTACTGGCATCTCAGGACCGTGCTCAGTGAGGCACTGGACTCCGAATTCTCCGTGGGGGAGATCCTGCCCAACGAGCGTGACCTCGCGGCCCGCTTCGGCGTCGCCCGCGCGACGCTCCGTCAGGCCCTGGAGCAGCTGGAGCTGGAGGGCAGGCTCCAGCGCCGCCGTGGCGTCGGGACGACCGTCGCACCGCCCCGCGTGGGCGTCGCCGTCGGCACCGAGCAGCACGCGTGGCCCGGAGCGGCCGGCGACGACTGGCAGCCCGTCGACTGCGCCGCGGCGGTGCCGCCCGCATCCGTCGCCGACGCCCTCGAGGTCGACCGCGACCGGCCCGTGCACGTCGTGCGCCGCTCCCGTACGACCCACGGCCAGCCGGTCGCCGCCGAACTGCTCTACATTCCCGAGCAGTCCGTGCCGGAACTCTCCGCCATAGACGCGCCGTCGGGCGCGGCACGCGTGCGTACCGTGCTGCGCGAGCTGCATCGCCTGGAGCTGGAGAGCCGGGAGAACGCCGTCGAGCTCGGCTCGGCCCGCGCGGACGACGCCAAGGAACTGGACCGCCTTCCCGGGGCCCCGGTGCTCGTCGTCACCACCCGCTACCTGGCGGGGGGCCGCACCGCCGCGATCTCGGTGGCCACCTACCGCGCGGACACCTGCCGGCTGACCTTCGGGGACTCCGGCGCGGTGGAGATCGACGCGGGGCCGCAGCGCCAGGCCTCCTGAGCGCCACGGCGGTGCCCCGGACCGGCTTCCGGGGCACCGCACCTCAACGTCGCGCCGTCACCGTGCTCTCCACGGCGAACAGCTGCTCCTCCACATGGTCGAGGGCGAGCCGCAGGGCTCCCGTCGCCACAGCCGCCTCGCCGAGGAGGGACAGGGTGACCTTCGGCGGGCGCAGACAGTAGCGGGCCAACTCGCGCCGCAGCGGCTCCAGTACGCCGTCCAGGCCGGCCGCCCAGCCACCGATCACCACGAGCTCCGGGTCGACGGCCAGGACGAGCGCCGCCACGTCGTGGACGAGCCGCTGGATGAAACGGTCCACCGCCGCCCGGGCCCGCAGGTCGCCGTCACGGGCCTGCGCGAAGACCTCGGCCACCGCCTGCTCGTCGAGGGGGTGCAGGGGCTCGTCCGTGGTGGACAGCAGCGTCTCGGGAGTGACCCCGCGGCCCAGCAGGTGCAGCGCGCCGATCTCTCCGGCGGCGCCGCCGTACCCCCGGTGCAGCCGCCCGCCGATCAGCGAGCCGGCCCCCGGGCTCAGTCCGGCCAGCACGAACACCATGTCGTCGGACTCGGTGGCGGCACCCTTCCAGTGCTCGGCGACCGCGGCCGCGTTGGCGTCGTTCTCGACCAGGACCGGGCACTTGAAGGAACGGCTGAGCCGCTCGCCCAGGCGCAGGCCCGTCCACTCGGGCAGCGCCGCGCACAGCCGTATCGTGCCGTCCGTCTCCACGATGCCCGGCGAGGCGGCACCCACGGCCCACAAGGAGTCGCGTGCGACTCCCGCCCGGCGCAGCAGGTCGGCCACCGTGGTGCGCAGCCGCTCCAGCCGTTCGTCGGCGGACGCCGTCTCGTCGACGTCCTTGGCGACCGCGCCGAGGACGCGGCCGTCGAGGTCGGAGAGCAGTGCGGCGACCCGGTGCGGTCCGATGTCCAGACCCAGCAGATGCCCGGCCTCGGCCCGGAACCGGAACCGTCGCGCGGGCCGCCCCTGGCGCCGGGCGACGCTCTCGTCCGCCGCCTTCTCGACCACCAGGCCGCCCTCGATGAGCCCCTCGACGACCCCCTCGACCGTCGGCCGGGACAGGCCCGTCACCCGGGTGATCTCGGTCAGCGTCGCGCAGTCCGTGGCGCGCAGCGCATGCAGCACCACCGCGGAATTGATCCTTCGCAGCAGCGAGGGATCCCCGCCGGTCAGCCGCCCCAACGTCCGTCCTCCCAGCTCGTGCGCGTGTTTGGGCGGATCGTACTCGGCACGGCGGCCCCCGGCGAGTGCCGGGAGCCGCGAGATCGTCCTCCTCGCCCACCGACCGGATCCGGTCACCGGGCCGGATCCGTCCCATCGGTCGCGGTCCGGCCGACCGAACATGGTCGGGGCGGCGACGTCGGCAGGTCGGCGACCTGAGCAGAACGCCCACCCGGTCATGTCGCCGGTGGGCCCGGTCAGCCCGGCGCGACGAAGCCCGACTCGTACGCCGCGATCACGGCCTGGGTGCGGTCGCGCGCCCCCAGCTTCGCCAGGACCGCGCTCACATGCGACTTGACGGTCTCCGTGCCGACCACCAGCCGCCCGGCGATCTCCGCGTTCGACAGGCCGCGGGCCATCAGCCGCAGCACCTCGGTCTCCCGCTCGGTCAGCTGGGCCCGCTCCATCGCCGCTCGGGCCGCCCGGTTGCCGCCGTCGTCGCCGTACCGGGCGGCGAGCCGGCGCACCGAAGCGGGGAACAGCAGCGACTCGCCCTCGGCGACCAGCCGCACCGCGTGCACGATCTCGGCCGGCCGTGCCCGTTTCAACAGGAACCCGTCGGCACCCGCCCGCAGGGCCTCGTACACGTACTCGTCGTTCTCGAACGTCGTCACGACGACGATCTTCGGCGGTTCCTCGACGGTCCGCAGCACCGCGCGCGTGGCCTCGATGCCGTCCAGCAGAGGCATCCGTACGTCCATGGCGACCACGTCGGGCCGCAGCTGCCGCACGAGGGGGATCACCGCCGCCCCGTCGGCCGCCTCGCCCACGACCTCGATGTCGGGCTGCGCCTCCAGCACCGCCCGCAGACCGGCACGCACAAGAGGTTCGTCGTCGACGAGAAGAACGGTGACCGGCATCCGGTCAGCGTATGTCAGCGCAGCGGCAGCTCTACCTGCACCTGCCAGTCACCTCGGTCCGGGCCGGTGGACGCACGGCCACCCAGCAGGGCCGCGCGCTCCCGTATGCCCCGCAGACCGCTGCCCCGTCCGGGCCCGGGGACGTCGGCCGTCAGCGGATTGCGGACCTCCAGGGCGAGTGCGTCGGCGGCGACCTCGATACGGACCCGGACCGGGACGGCTCCCGCGTGCCGCAGCACATTGGTCAACGACTCCTGCAGGATGCGGTAGCCCTCGCGCGACACCGGTCCGGGCACGGTGTCCACCGGCCCCGTGAACTCGGCGTCCACCTTCGCGCCGGACGCGCGGGCGGACTCCAGCAGCCGGTCGGCGTCCGTCAGCGTCGGACGGCCGCTCACCGGACGCTCCGACTCCCGCAGCACACCGAGGACCCGCTCCAGGTCCTCCAGCGCGGCCCGGCCGGTCTCCTCGATGGCGTCCAGGGCACGGTCGGTGAAGGCGGGGTCGCCCGCCGCGCGGGCGGCGCCCGCCTGGACCACGGCGACCGTCAGCGCGTGCCCTATGGAGTCGTGCAGTTCCCGCGCGATACGAGTGCGTTCGAGGAGCTGCTCGGTGCGTTCCTCCAGGGCGGCGAGGCGCTCGGCGGGGGAGGGACCGAGCAGCCGGAGCGCGAGCGCGGTGATGAGCCGTCCGGAACCGACCACGACGACCGCCAGGGAAACGGGCGCGAGCACGATGTGCCACCACCGGTGGCCGTCGAGGAGGACCAGAGCACCCTCGTCGACGTCCCGGCCGAACGCCGAGGCGACCAGATCCACCGACGTGATGAGCAGCTGCACGGTGAGCATCGCCGTCGTGAACCCGAGCAGCAGCCGCGCCTCCAGCCACACGACGAGCCGTCCCCGCTCACTCCAGGAGACGGACGGTGCGACGACGATGTCGATGCTCTCGCTGTCGTGCCGATGCCCCGTCAGCAGCAGCCTGGCCTGCAAGCCCTCCACGGTACGCATCGCGGGCACCAGTGCGGCGGGGGCGAGCGTCACGGCCGCGACCGGCCAGGTCCACCACGCCTCCTCGACGAACAGCCACATGGCCGGCCACACGGTGGCGATGAACAGATGCAGCCATCGTGTGTACGTCACCGCCCGGCCGAACGGGCGCAGCAAGCGGACCATGCCGTCATGGTGCCAGCCGTCACCGACAAAGAGTTCCCCCGCGCGGGGGAGACGATCTCCACGCGCGGGGGAGGCCCCGGCCTCGCACGAGCGGCCAGGCTGCTGCCATGACCAGCATCGAAGTCCAAGCCCTCACCAAGGAGTTCGGCACCCGACGCGCCGTCGACGACGTCACCTTCCGGGTCCTGCCCGGCCGCGTCACCGGCTTCCTCGGCCCCAACGGCGCCGGAAAGTCCACCACCATGCGGCTCGTCCTCGGCCTGGACCGCCCGACCTCCGGCACGGCCACGATCGGCGGCCGCGCCTACACCGCACTCGACGAACCCCTGCGCCATGTGGGCGCCCTCCTCGACGCCCAGGCCGCGCACGGCTCCCGCACCGGCCGCGATCACCTGCGCGCGCTGGCCGCGAGCAACCGCATCCCCGACAGCCGGGTCGACGAGGTGCTGGAGGAGACGGGGCTGGCCTCGGCCGCCCGACGGCGAGTGAAGACGTACTCCCTGGGCATGCGGCAGCGGCTCGGCATCGCGGGCGCCCTGCTCGGCGACCCCGGGGTGGTCATGCTCGACGAACCCTCGAACGGCCTCGACCCCGAAGGCATCATCTGGATCCGCGAGTTGCTGCGCCGACTTGCCGGAGAGGGCCGCACGGTCCTGGTCTCCAGCCACCTCATGAACGAGACCGCGTCCTTCGCCGACCACCTCGTCGTCCTGGGCAGGGGCCGGCTCCTCGCCGACACCCCGCTGCGGGGGTTCATCCACGCGCGCGTGCAGTCCAGCGTCCGCATCCGTACGTCGGACCCCGCCGCGCTGAAGGACGTTCTCACCCGGCACGGTCACCACGGCGTGCAGCACGAGGACGGGCACTGGACGGTGCCCCACGCGCGAGTGGACGAGATCGGCGTCCTCGCCTCCGCCGCGGGCGTACCGATCCTGGAACTGGCCGCGCAGGAGGGCACCTTGGAACAGGCCTATCTGGATCTCACCGCCGCCGAAACCGAGTTCACCGCACAGCCGCAGGAGGCCTGACATGTCGTCCGCATCCGCTTCACACTCCTTCGCCCCGGTCCTGCGCTCCGAGTGGCTGAAGATCCGCACCCTGCGCTCACTGCTCGGCACCCTGCTCGCCCTGTTCGCCGCGACCACCGCGTTCTCCGCCCTCGCGGGAGTCTCCGAGACCTCCGACCCCGAATTCGACCCGCTGTTCATGGCGTTGTCCGGGGTCACACTCGGACAGATCGCGGCCATCTCCTTCGGCGCCATGGCGGTGTCCTCGGAGTTCCACGGCGGTGGACTGCGGCTGACACTGGCCGCGGTGCCCAGACGCGGGCGGTGGTTCGCGGCGAAGCTCCTGGCGATCGCCGTACCGACCCTGGCCGTCGGGCTGGTCACCGCGTTTGCCGCGCTCGTCGTGGCACGGGCCGGACTCGGCACCGCGGCCGGCGGACTGTCCACGGGCGAGCAGGCACGCGGTGTCGTCGGCTGCGCGGTCTACCTCACGCTGATGGCGTTGTTCGCGGCGGGAGTCGCAGCACTGCTGCGCAGCGGTGTGGGCGCGCTCTCCCTCATCATCCCGTTCATCCTCGTCGTGTCGTTCGTGATCGGCGACGCGGCCGGGGGCGGCGTCGCCGACTTCCTGCCCGACAGGGCCGGACAGACCGTCCTGTACGAGAACCCCGACCGAGCCCTCGGGCCGTGGGCGGGACTCGGGGTCACCGCGCTGTGGACGGCGGCGGCCGTGGCCGCGGGGGCCTGGAGCATGCGTCGGCGGGACGCCTGAGCCCGCACGCCGGCTGACACCCCGCCAGATGTCAGTGCCGCCCGGTTTACTGGATCACATGGACAGTGCGAAGTACCTCGACGCGATCGACTTGCTGTGCGCCCACGACCTGAGCGCGGCGGACGGCGAGCCGGACGCCTACAGCTCGGGGCCCGGGTACCGCATCGAGTCGTTAGAGGTGAGCCATGGGACGCGGACCGGTGACGCGGCGCGGCGCACGGCGGCCATCGAGGACTTCCACGCCCTCCGGAGCCACATGGCCCAGGTGCTGGACGACCGCTGGGGCAGACATCAGTTGCCCTGGGGGATGGGCACGCTCAGGCTGCGCCTGGACCGGGGCGAGGACATACCCGAGCCCTGGCTCACGACGAGCATGGTGACGGACGACCTCGACCTGTGGCAGCCCCCCGGCTCACACCGCTGGATCGCCCTGGGCGTGGGCTACCGGGACGACGCCGACGAGGTCCATGTCCTCGCCGTGGCCTCGGACATCGACCCCGTGTGACCGGCTAGGCGGCCTCCGCGGCCACCCGCAGCCGGGCGAACTCCTCCGCCATCGTCGCCGCCGTCCAGTGCGCGTTCAGGCCGCTCGGGTTGGGCAGCACCCACACGCGCGACTCCCCGATCGTCCGCTCCTGCGGCCCCACTTGGGCCTTGCGGTCGTCGAAGGCCGCTCGATAGGCGGTCACCCCCACCACGGCCAGCCATCGCGGCCCGAACCGGCTCACCTTCGCCGCCAGCAACCGCCCGCCCTCGCGGTACTCCTCGGCGCTCAGCTCGTCCGCCCGCGCGGTCGCCCGGGCCACGACATTGGTGATCCCGAGCCCGTACGACAGCAACTCCCGCTGCTCCGACGGCTTCATGAGCCTCGGCGTGAAGCCGGACAGATGCAGCACCGGCCAGAACCGGTTGCCGGGCCGGGCGAAGTGATGGCCCGTCGCCGCCGTCATCAGGCCGGGGTTGATACCGCAGAACAGCACATGGAGACCGTCCGCGACCACGTCCGGAACCAGACGGTCGCGGGCGGCCTCCAACTCCTCGAGGGTGAAGCGCGTCATCGCGGCAGGGGTGTCAGAGGATCGCCCCGGGCGTATAGCCCGCGGCCGCCGGGTGCTGCTTGACGATCTCCTCGATCCGGCCGACGACGGCGGCGACCTGGTCGGCTGCGGCGCCCGTGAAGGACAGCTTGTCGGCCATCAGCTCGTCCAACTGGCCGCGGTCGAGCGGGATGCGTTCGTCGGCGGCCAGCTTGTCGAGGAGTTCGTTGCGCTCGGCGCCCTGCTCGCGCATCGAGAGCGCGGAGGCGACGGCGTTCTCCTTGATCGCCTCGTGGGCGACCTCGCGGCCCACGCCCGCGCGCACCGCGCCCATCAGCACCTTGGTGGTGGCGAGGAACGGCAGGTAGCGGTCCAGCTCGCGGGCCACGACCGCCGGGAAGGCACCGAACTCGTCGAGCACGGTGAGGAAGGTCTCCAGCAGACCGTCGAGCGCGAAGAACGCGTCCGGCAGCGCGACCCGGCGCACCACCGAGCAGGACACGTCGCCCTCGTTCCACTGGTCGCCCGCCAGCTCGCCGGTCATCGACGCGTAGCCGCGCAGGATGACCATGAGGCCGTTGACCCGCTCGCAGGAGCGCGTGTTCATCTTGTGCGGCATCGCGGAGGAACCGACCTGGCCCGGCTTGAAACCCTCCGTCACCAGCTCGTGCCCGGCCATCAGACGGATCGTCTTCGCCAGCGAGGACGGGGCCGCCGCCAGCTGCACCAGCGCGGTGACGACCTCGTAGTCCAGGGAGCGCGGATAGACCTGGCCGACCGAGGTGAACGCCTGCGAGAAGCCCAGGTGTCCGGCGATCCGGTGCTCCAGGTCGGCCAGCTTCGCCGCGTCCCCGCCCAGCAGGTCCAGCATGTCCTGCGCGGTGCCGACCGGGCCCTTGATGCCGCGCAGCGGGTAGCGGGCGAGGAGTTCCTCGACCCGGCCGTACGCGACGAGCAGCTCGTCGGCGGCCGTCGCGAAGCGCTTGCCGAGGGTGGTGGCCTGCGCGGCCACGTTGTGCGAACGGCCGGCCATGACCAGCTCGCCGTACTCGCCCGCGAGCTTGCCCAGACGTGCCAGGACGGCCACGCTGCGGTCGCGGACCAGTTCCAGGGAGAGCCGGATCTGGAGCTGCTCGACGTTCTCCGTGAGGTCACGGGACGTCATGCCCTTGTGGACCTGCTCGTGGCCCGCGAGGTCGTTGAACTCCTCGATCCGCGCCTTCACGTCGTGCCGCGTGACCTTCTCGCGCTCGGCGATGGAGGCCAGGTCGACGGTGTCCAGGACCCGCTCGTAATCGGCGAGCGCCTCCTCGGGCACCTCGATCCCGAGGTCCTTCTGAGCCCGCAGCACGGCGAGCCAGAGCTGACGCTCCAGTTTCACCTTCTGCTTGGGCGACCAGAGCGTGGCGAGCTCGGCGGAGGCGTAGCGTCCGGCGAGGACGTTCGGGATGCGGGGCTTGGCGGGAGCGGAAGTCACGTGGACGGATTCTACTGGCGGTTCGTGCAGGCCAGCGACCCGGTCCCGTTTGTCGGAAGCTACGAGAGCGGCTCCGCGCGCTCCGTCAGGATCCCGGGCCTGGACGACTCCGGAGCACACCGGCAGGCCAGGGCCCTCGCGCGGAGCTCCGCGACCGGTGCGGGCCGGCGCGGCGGCGGGTGCCTCGCACGGTGTGCGACCGGCCCCTGCCGTCGGCCACGCGCGTGCCGACCCGGACCTACTCGTAGGGCTGCAGGTCCGGCCGCTTCGGGGGCCGGCCGTCGCCCGAGGAGCGCCCCGTCAGCCGCCGTCCGATCCACGGCAGCAGGTACTGCCGGGCGAAGCGGGCGTCCGCGATCCGCCGCGCGACCCACCTCGGGGGGACCGTCGCCGGCACCGGTGTGCGCCACTCCGTGTCCTCGGGGTCGTAGCCGAGCCCCTGCCAGACGGCCTCGGCGACACGGCGGTGGCCCTCGCCCGTCAGATGCAGCCGGTCCACGTCCCACAGGCGCGGGTCGGAGAGCGAGGGGGCGCCGTACAGGTCGACCACCAGGGCGCCGTGCCGTGCGGCCAGCTCGTCGACGACCTCGAACAGCTCCTCCATGCGGGGCCGGAAACGCTCCAGGACGGGGCCCTGGCGGCCGGGGCTGCGCATCAGGACCAGCTGCTTGCAGGACGGGGCGAGCCGCTCCACCGCCTCGGTCAGCAGGGCGCGGACCTGCCCCATGTCGCACTTGGGCCGCAGTGTGTCGTTCAGGCCGCCGACCAGGGTGATCACGTCCGGCTGCATCGCCGCCGCCACGTCGACCTGCTCGTCGACGATCTGCCGGATCAGCTTGCCTCGCACCGCGAGGTTGGCGTACCGGAAACCGGGCGTCACGGCGGCCATCCGGCCCGCGAGGAGGTCGGCCCAGCCCCGGTACGTGCCGTCCGGCAGGAGGTCCGACATTCCCTCGGTGAAGGAGTCGCCGACCGCGACCAGGCTGGTGTGTGTGGGATTCGTCTGCATGGCGGAAGAAATGGTAACCGGTGCACATACCCATCGGTCGGTCACCCTCGGCGGCGGAAGCCTCTCCTCACGTCCGCCGCCCGAACAGCTCCCGCAGGACGTCCTCCATCGTCACCAGACCCGCCAGCCGCCCGTCCTCGCCCAGTGCCGCCGCCAGGTGCGTCCGGCTGCGCCGCATCGCCGTGAGTACGTCGTCCAGCGGCGTGGCCGCCCGGATCCGCGCGATCGGCCGCATGTCCCGCACCGGGAACGGCAGATCCCGCGGCGAGGCGTCCAGCGCGTCCTTGACGTGCAGATAGCCCACGATCCGCCGCCCCTCGTCCACCACCGGGAAACGCGAGAACCCGGACTCGGCCGACAACGCCTCCAGCTGCTCCGGCGTGACGCCCACGCGCGCGTAGACGACGCGCTCCAGGGGCAGTACGACGTCCCGCACGGGCCGCCGCCCCAGCTCCAGCGCGTCGTGCAGCCGCTCCCGCGCCCGCTCGTCGATGAGGCCCGCCTCGCCGGAGTCCCGCACGATCCGGGCCAGCTCGGCGTCCGAGAAGGTCGCCGTGATCTCGTCCTTGGTCTCCACGCGCAGCAGCTTCAGCAGCGCGTTGGCGAAGGCGTTGACCGCGAAGATCACCGGGCGCAGCCCCCGGGCGAGGGTGACCAGCGGCGGCCCAAGGAGCAGCGCGGTGCGCACCGGCTCGGCGAGCGCGATGTTCTTGGGCACCATCTCGCCGAGCAGCATGTGCAGATAGGTCGCCAGCGTCAGCGCGATCACGAAGGACACGGCGTGCCCGGCGCCCTTCGGCACGCCCACGGCGTGGAACACCGGCTCCAGCAGATGCGCGATCGCCGGCTCCGCGACCACACCCAGGACCAGCGTGCACAGCGTGATCCCGAGCTGCGCTGCCGCCATCAGAGCGGAGACGTGCTCCAGCCCCCACAGCACGCTCTTCGCACGCCGGTCGTCCTGCTCGGCGTACGGCTCGACCTGGCTGCGGCGCACGGAGATCAGAGCGAACTCCGCGCCCACGAAGAAGGCGTTGACGACGAGGGTCGCCAGACCGATCAGCAACTGCACCGCGGTCATGCCCCGGCCTCCTGCCCCGAACCGACGTCCAGTGGCGCGTGCAGCAGCACCCGCGCCGCCCTGCGCCCCTGCGCGTCCTCCACGTCGAGCCGCCAGCCGACGACGTCCACCGAGTCGCCGACGGCCGGAATCCGGCCGAGCTCCGTCGCGACCAGACCGGCCAGCGTCTCGTACGGCCCCTCGGGCGCCCGCAGTCCCAGGCGCGCGAGCTGGTCCATCCGCGCCGCACCGTCGGCCCGGAAGAGCCCCCTGCCCTCGTCGTCGGTGCCGACGGGCGCCAGGTCGGACATCTCGTGCGGATCGTGCTCGTCCCGTACCTCGCCGACGACCTCCTCGACGATGTCCTCCAGGGTCGCCACGCCCGCCGTACCGCCGTACTCGTCGATGACGACGGCCATCGTCCGCTTGCCGGACAGCCGGTCCAGGAGGCGGTCCACGGTGAGCGACTCGGGCACCAGGAGGGGCTCGCGCAGCAGCTCGGCGACCGAGGCCCGGGGCCGCCGCTCGGCCGGGACGGCCAGGACGTCCTTGATGTGTGCGATGCCCACCACCGAGTCGAGGCTGCCGCGGTAGACGGGGAACCGGGACAGCCCGGTCGCGCGCGTCGCGTTCGCCACGTCCTCGCAGGTCGCCTGCACGTCCAGGGCCATCACCTGCACCCGCGGGGTCATCACGTTCTCCGCGGTCAGGTCGGCCAGATTGAGCGTCCGCACGAACAGTTCGGCGGTGTCCGCCTCCAGCGCGCCCTCGCGCGCGGAGTGCCGGGCCAGCGCGGCCAGCTCCTGGGGTCCGCGCGCGGAGGCCAGTTCCTCGGCAGGCTCCAGGCCGAAGCGTCGTACCACCCGGTTGGCGGTGTTGTTGAGGTGGGTGATGAAGGGGCGGAAGGCCGCGCTGAACCAGCTCTGCGCGGTGCCCACCCGCTTGGCCACCGCCAGCGGCGAGGAGATCGCCCAGTTCTTGGGCACCAGCTCGCCGACCACCATCAGGAAGACGGTCGACAACGCGGTGCCGAGCACCAGCGCCACCGAACGCGCTGTGGACCGCGAGGCCCCCAGCGACTCCAGCGGTCCCGCGATCAGCGCCGCGACCGACGGCTCGGCGAGCATGCCGACGACCAGGTTGGTCACGGTGATCCCGAGCTGCGCCCCGGACAGCTGGAACGTCAGATTCCGTACGGCCTTCAGGGCACCGGAGGCGCCCCGCTCACCGCGCTCCACCGCACGTTCCAGCTGCCCGCGCTCCACCGTGGTCAGCGAGAACTCCGCGGCCACGAAAGCACCGCAGGCCAGCGACAGCAGGATCGCCACCAGCAGGAGGAGCACTTCGGTCATCGGGTCACCTCCGTCCCATGATCGGACAGGGCTCCGAGGATCGCCTGTCCTGAGCGGCGTCCGCCACCCCGGTCGGCGAGGGCCTGCACCCGGCGCCGCAACTTTTCCTCAGGCGCATACCCCGCCGCACGCACCGGCACCATCACGGGCCCGCCCAGCCCCGACGACGTCCCGTGCGCGCTCGCGGTGCACACGGATGGCCGCCGTTCGACGCCGGGGGGGACCACCCTCAGCGTCGGCGCCGGCGGTGCTCCCTCCATACCGCCGAAACCGCTGCCGTTCCGGACCCCGGACCGTTATCGCCCGCGCAGCTCCGCCATGACCGGTGCGAAGGCCTCCATGGACGCCTCCAGCACCGTCAGATACGTGAATCCGTACCGGTCGCGCTGCGCCAGCACCTGCGTGACGATCTCCTCGACCGTGCCGATCAGCATGATGGGCAGGTCCAGCGCCTGCTGGAGGGTCAGGTCCGGTAACCGGTGCAGGAACGGTGTGGCCTCGGCCTCGCGGTCGTCGGTGACGACGACCGTCTGGGCGAGCAGGTTCAGCTCGGCCGGTTCCTCGCGGCCCTCGGCGAACTGCCGATACCGCGCGACACGCTCGTCGAGTTCCTCGGCGGTGGTCGGAATCAGCTTGCCGGTCGTGTTCCCCGGCACCAGGGTCGCCCCCGTGAAGGCCGCGATGTCCGCGTGCTCGGCGGACAGCTTCAGCACCCGGTTGCCGATACCGCCGATCAGCAGGGGCACCCGGGGCCGCTGCACCGGACGCGGCACATGGTCCGCCGACGACAGCAGCCGCTCCAACTCCTCGACCGTGCGCCGCAGATGGTCCACCCGCTCACCCGGCGAACCGAAGGGCAGCCCGGCCAGGTCGTGCTCGGAGCGCACGTATCCGGTACCCAGGCCGAGTTCGAGACGGCCGCCGGTGAGAGCGTCCACCGTGGCCACCTCGCGGGCGAGCAGCGCCGGGTTCCAGAAGCCCGCGTTGAGCACGAACGTGCCGAGCCGCGGCCGCTCGGTGACCTGCGCCGCCGCGACCAGCGCCGGGAACGGCGCGACCTTGCCGAGATGGTCCGGGACCAGGATCACGTCGTACCCGAGCTCCTCGGCCCGGCGGCACTTGGTGCGCCAGTCCTCGTCGGTGGCGGCGGCGGTCAGGTTGACGGCAAAGCGGAAGGGGCGCGGCATGAACTCTCCTCAGCGGTAAGCGACTTGAGTTGTATGCCCGCCCCTGCCTCACTCGTGCGCGATCGCGGCCAGCACATTCATGCGCGATGCACGCAACGCCGGCAGCAGTGCCGCCACGATGCCCACCACCGCCGATCCGACGACGACCGCGACGATCGTGCCCCAGGGGATCGCCAGCGCGTTCAGGCCCTGCAACGCCAGCACCTGCTGGGTGCACACGCCCCACACCAGCCCCAGCGCGAGTCCGAGGACCGCGCCGAACACCGCGATCACCACCGACTCCAGACGGATCATCCGGCGCAGCTGGCGCCGGGCGAGCCCGATGGCGCGCAGCAGCCCGATCTCCCGGGTGCGTTCCACGACCGACAGGGCAAGGGTGTTGACCACGCCGAGCACCGCGATGACGATCGCGAGTCCGAGCAGCGCGTACACGAGATAGAGCAGGACCGCGATCTGGTCGTGGACGAGGTCCTTGTAGTCGGCGAGGTCACGCACCTGGACCTGCGGATACGGGTCGAGCGTCTTCTCCAGTCCCGCGCGCAGCCGGTCCGCGCCGGTCCCGGAGGCGGCGTTCACGTACAGCGCGGAGTCCTGGCCGCCCGGCGCGAACCGCTCCAGCGTGCCCAGGCCGAAGTAGATGCCGCCCTGCGTCCCGAACCCGCCCGAGGAGCCCTGGTCGGTGAGGGCGCCCACCGTCAGTTCTGTCCTGCGTCCGCCCTGGAACTCGACCGGGATCCGGCTGCCGACCTTCACGTCGTGGTCGCGGGCGAAGCCCAGGTCCATGGCCAGGTGCCCGGAGGCGAGCGCGGCCGCGGTGCCGCCCTGCGCGTAGGTGATGTGGGCGACGTCGTCGAGCCGCGGGTCGTAGCCCGCGGCGGTCGTCTCGACCCGCTTGCCGTCCGGCAGCCGTACGGCGATCGGTGCGAACCGCGACCGTACGACGAGCCCGGCGCCGGCGGTGCCGCGCACCGCGGTCGTGACCTCCTGCGGGAACGGCAGGAAGTTGCCGTTCTGCACGACGAAGTCGGCGCCCAGCGTCTTGTCGATCTGCTCGTCGAAGGACTTGGACATGGACGCGCTGGCCACGGACATCCCGCCGACCAGGGCGAGGCCGACCATCAGGGCGGCCGCGGTGGCACCGGTGCGGCGGGGATTGCGCAGGGCGTTGCGCTGGCTCATCCGCCCGACCGGACCGAAGAGGGCCGGGAAGGCCCCGCCCAGCACCCGGATCACCGGGCGCACCAGCAGGGGGCCGGCGATCACGGTCGCCAGGAGGGTCAGGACGACGCCGAGGCCCAGGAAGGAGGCCGCCGACGCGGTCTTCGACGCGAGCGCGCACCCGACGAGCGCGGCCGCGCCCGCCGCCCCCACCAGGCCGCCCACGATCGCGCGGACCTTCAACGGCCGTCCGATGTCGGCGATCTCGGCGTCCGCGAGGGCCGCCATGGGTGAGACGCCCGCAGCCCGCCGGGCCGGGAGATAGGCCGCCACGAAGGTGACGCCCACGCCGACCACATAGGCCGCGACCGGCGTTCCCCAGCCGATGACCATCTCGCCGGTGCGGATGTTCATGCCGAAGGCGTTCATCAGCGCGATGAGCCCGGCGGCCAGCCCGATGCCCGTGCCGAGCCCGACCGTGGAGCCGACCAGGCCGAGCAGGAGTGCCTCGGTGAGCACCGAGCGGCGGACCTGACGCCGGTCGGCGCCGAGTGCGCGCAACAGGCCCAGCTCACGGGTGCGTTGGGCGATCAGCATCGAGAAGGTGTTGACGATGAGGAAGACGCCGACCAGGACGGCGATGCCCGCGAAGCCGAGCATGACGTACTTGACGACGTCGAGGAATCCGCCCAGTTGGTCGACGTCCGACTTCGCCTGCTCCTCCGCCGTCCGGTACTCGTAGGTGCCCGTGCCGAGTGCGGCGGCCACCCGCTGCTTGAGCTGGTCGTTGCTCACGCCCTCGGCGGCGTCCACGGAGATGCTGGTGGCGGCCGTCGAGGACCCGAGCAGCTTGGTCTGCGCGGTCGGCGGGTCGAGGAACAGCAGCGAGGCACCGGGGTTGGTGGTGGTGAAGGTGGCGATGCCGACGATCCGGACCTTGAACGAACCCGGTCCCGCGATCACGGTGAGCGGGTCACCGATGCGCAGGTCCTTGCGGTCGGCGGTCTCCGAGTCGAGCAGCGCCTGCGACGGGCCGTGCGGGGCGTGCCCGGAGGTGAGCTTGAGGGGGCTGCGCTCGGTGGGGTTCCAGTCGGTGCCGATGGTGGGGGCGCCGGTGGTCGAGCCGATCGACTTGTTGTGGGAGTCGGCGACGGTGATGCCGTCGTCCTCGGCGTCGAAGCGTGCGGCGGCGACCCCGTCGACCTTGGCCAGCCGGTCCGCGAGCGCGGCCGGCAGGGTGGCCGTCGTCCCGGACGGGATGGCCTCCTTCAGGCCCTCCTTGGGGCTGACCGTGAGGTCGGGGGCGGTCGAGGCGAAGAGCCGGTCGAAGGTGCGGCTCAGCGTGTCGGAGAAGATCAGGCTTCCCGACACGAAGGCCACCGACAGGACGACGGCCAGCGCGGACAGCAGCAGCCGCCCCTTGTGCGCGAGAAAGCTCCGCAGTGTTGCCTTCAGCACGGGCTCAGTCCTTGTCGAGGGTCACGTCACCGGAGCCGCCGTCAGCCGGGGAGCCCGGGGAGCCCGGTGAGTCCGGTGAGCTTGAAGAATCCGGTGAACCCGAAGAATCCGGTGAACCCTCGAACTGGCCGCGGATCACGTCGAAACGCTTCATGCGCTCCAGCACCGCCTCCGCCGTCGGCCGCTCCATGCTGTCCACGATCCGTCCGTCCCCGAGGAAGAGCACCAGGTCGGCGTGGGTCGCCGCGCCCGGGTCGTGGGTGACCATGACGACGGTCTGCCCGAGCTGGTCGACGGCCCGGCGCAGAAAGCCGAGGACCTCAAGGCCCGCCCGCGAGTCGAGGTTGCCGGTCGGCTCGTCCGCGAAGATCAGCTCGGGCCGGGAGGCGAGCGCCCGCGCGCACGCCACCCGCTGCTGCTGACCACCCGAGAGCTGCGAGGGCCGGTGCCCCAGCCGGTCCCGCAGGCCCAGTGTGTCGATGACCTGGTCCAGCCACTTCTCGTCGGGCTTCTTGCCCGCGATGTCCATGGGCAGGGTGATGTTCTCGGCCGCGTTCAGCGTCGGGATCAGGTTGAACGACTGGAACATGAACCCGATCCGGTCCCGGCGCAGCCGGGTCAGCTCGCGGTCCTTCAGCCCCGTGATCTCGGTGTCGCCGAGCCACACCTGGCCGGACGACACGGTGTCGAGCCCCGCGAGGCAGTGCATCATCGTGGACTTCCCCGAGCCCGAGGGGCCCATGATCGCGGTGAACCGGCCCCGCGCGATGTCGACGTCCACCGAGTCCAGGGCGAGGACGGCCGTCTCGCCCGAGCCGTACGCCTTGGTCAGAGCGCGGGCGCGGGCCGCGGTCCCGTCGGCCGGAACGGCGCCGGGGGCGTGCTCGGCAGCAGCTGTGGACAAGGCTCTCTCCTCGTTCGTGGACGACGTGGCTTACCCATCCGGCCGAGCCTAATGTGATCCACCCCACACTCGGTATCCCCCGTGCGACCGAGACGTTCTCCACCCCAGGTCGGGCCCCTGATGCCGGTGTAAGGGGCACATTCCATCCGGGGGAGGGGCCCCTTGCGGATGCTAGCGGTTCGGCGCTAGCTTCGAGGTATGGCGAAAACTCAGTTGAACGTGCGGGTGGACGAGGGCGCCGCCCGAGCCGCCCGTGAACGTGCCCTCGCCCGTGGCGTGAGCGTCAACCGCTACATCGAGGAGCTGGTCATGAAGGACACCGGCGAGGCGGGCCAGGCCTTCGTGGAGGCCGCGGCCGACTTCATGAAGCAGTACGAATCCGTCTTCGTGGAGGAATTCGGCAAGGAACACGAGGCTCGTTGAGCGATCTGCACATCGATCTCGCCTGGCTCCTGATGCTCGCCGAGCAGAAGACCCCGGGCGACCCCCAGGTCACCGACTGGGGTGCCCTGGTCGCCGCCGTGGCACGGCACCAGGCGGAGATCTTCGACATCCCGGTCTACGACAGCCCGCACATGCGCGCCGCCGCCATGCTGCAACTCCTCATCCACGTCCCGGCGTTGGAGCGCACCAACGCGCTCTTCGCGTGCGCCGTCGGGTACGCCTATCTCGTCGCGAGCGGGCTGAGGGTCGTCACCTCGCCCGAACTCGTCCGTGACCTCGCCAAGGTGGCCAAGAAGGGCGACGCCTCGGTGCTCGACATCGCGCGCGAGCTGAGGAAGTGGACCTTGTGACCCTGTGATCAGCGCTCCGCCGACGGCGGCCGCCACGCGGTGCCGAGCACACAGAAGGACGTGGGCAGCTTCGGTCCCTTCTCCGGCATCAGCACCCGCCGGTAGGGGCCCAGTTCGAAACCGGCGGCCCGCAGCGCGCCGACCGGGTCGCGGCCCAGGTGGCAGCCGCCGTTCAGCGGGGGCCACAGCGTGCGGTCCAGGGCGCGCTGGGTGAGGCGCATCGCCGGGCCGCCGCCCCTGCCGTGCTCGAAGAACCGCACGATCCCGCCGGGACGCAGCACCCGCCGCACCTCGCCGAGCGCACGCGGCACATCGCGCACACTGCACAGCACGAGCGAGATCACCACGGCGTCGAAGGCCTCGCTCTTGACCGGCAGCGCCTCCGCGGCCCCGGGCGCCACGTCGACCGGCACCTCCGAGCGCAGGGCGGACTCCACCGCCAACTGCCGCAGGCGGCGCTCCGGTTCGATCGCCACCACCTCGGAGACCGTGCCCGGGTAGTGCGCGAAGTTCAGGCCGTTGCCCGCGCCGATCTCGATCACCCGCCCGGACAGTCCGGCGAGCAGCCGCTCACGGACACCCGCCATGCCCATTCTGGTCTCGGCGGCGACACTGACCCGGGCGTAGTACCGGGCGAACAGCGGATGGTGGACGGGATCCCGGGACGCCTTGCCGGAGTGGGCGGACCGTAGTGGCATGGCAGCCTCCCTCGCAGGACTGGTCCTGCTGTGAGTGTCCCCCGCGGGACCCCGTCGCACCCCCGCCGGCGGCTCACTCCACGAAGTCGCGCACCTGTCCGTAGACGCCGTGGTCGTTGTTCATGTCGGTGTGCGAGATGCAGCCGACCTCGACGTTCGTCGCGCCGCTCAGGATCGCCGTGGTGTCCGGGGTGAGTGCGTCGTCGCAGTTCGACCAGTAACTGGCGTACGCGACGCTGCCCGGCGTCTCGTCACCCGAGTTGAGGGCGGTGAGGAAGGAGCTGCCGGTGTTCATCTGCGCGCACGAGGTGTAGATCCACGCGCACCAGGCGGCCGTGGTCGTCCCGTGGTTGACGCCGGCGGCCGAGACGAAGTCGTCCACGTACGCCGTGCCGCCGAGGTTCTTCAGGTAGTAACGGGCGCTCAGCGCGCCCATCGAGTGGGTGACCAGGTCGACCTTCGAGGCGCCGGTCGCCTTGAGCACCCGCTGGATCTCGGTGGCCAGCTGCTGGGCGGTGGTGACGTTCGACTGCGACCAGCTGTAGGTCCAGGCGTCCAGCTGGGACGCGCTGTAGCCGTCGGCCTTGAAGTCGGCGATCCAGTCGTCCCAGCTGCTCGCGTCACTGCTGATGCCGTGCACGAAGACGATCGGGTTGTGGGTCGCCGCGTGGGCGGGGGCCGCGGAGAGGGAGAGGGACAGAAGGAGCGGTGCCGTGACGGCCGGGACGACCGTGGCGATGCGACGCGTGAAGCGCCTCATGATGCCTCCTGAACGGGTGGGGTTGTCAGGAGTGTCCGGCGGGTCTACGCGCGCCGCATCGGCGAAATCGCCGGTCTTTACGGGTCAATTAACTCGCCAGTAACGTGAATGGCGTGGTGACTCCGGTGAACCCCCCGCCTCAGACCCGTACTTCGCCACCGCGGCGCGTGCTCCCGGCGCTTCCCGAGGGCGTCAGGGTGCGGCTGCTGCATTCCGTGTACGGCGACCCGCGCGCCGCAGCCGAACTGGTGACGCTGCTGACGGTCCGTCAGTCGGCGGGCCTGGACCCGCTTCCCACCGAACCCGCCGACCTCGCCCCCGCGCTGCTGCGCGCACTGCGCGCGGAGATCCGGTCCCTGTCCGACGACACCCGTCTCCTGCTGCTCCTCGCGGCGGCCGACCAGTACCCGGTCGCCACCCACGCGTTCCTCCGCGCCGTCACCGCCGCCCGCCTCGACACCCGGCCGCTGGAGAAGGCCGAGGCGGTCGGCGTGGCGCACTCGGGGACCGGCGGTGTCGTCTTCCGCGACGCCTGGACGCGGATCGCCGCCTACGAGGCCGGTTCCCCGGCCGACCGCCGTGACGTCCACCGGCTGCTGGCCCGCGTGCTGCACGGCGACGACGAGGTCCCGCGGCGCTCCTGGCACCGCGGCGCGGCCGCCCTCGGCCCCAGTGGACGGCTCGCGGCGGAGCTCCGGGGCGCCGCGGACGCGGCCCGCCGTACCGGCCGACCCGCCCTGGCGCGGGCCCTGGTGGAGCGCGCCGCCGCGCTCTGCCCGGATTCCCCGGAACGCTCCCGCCTGGTGACACGTGCCGCCACCGACGCATGGCAGGCAGGTGACGGCGACCGGGCCCGCCGTCTCGCGGCCGACGGCGCGGCGGACGACGCCCTGACGGGCCTGTTCGCGCTGCGCGCGGGCAACGCCACGGAGGCGTTCGACGCGCTTCTCGGGGCAGCGGCGCAGCGCGCGAGACCCACGGGAGAGCCCACGAGAGGGAACGATTCCCCGGAACGGGGTGGAACGCCGGATGACCGTGCGGTACCCCACGACGAGGCGTCCTCCGACCCGGCCGAACTGCTCCTCGCCCACGCCACCGAGGCCGCCGTCTACACCGGTGACCTGCGCCGCTGCCGGGAGGCAGCCCGGTTCGCCGGACGGCTGGGCATCACCGCGCCCGGCACGCTCGGAGGGCTCGCGGCCGCCTTCGAGGGACGTTACGAGGACGCGCGCGACCTCCTCCAGGCGGCGGCCGGGCGCTGCGGCCCCGGCGGCGACCCCACCCTCCTCGTCCACGCCGGCATCGCCGCCCTGATGCTCGGCGACCACACCCGCGCCGCCACGGCGACCCTCCGGGCCTCCGCCTCCGCCCGCGCCCAGGGCGCGACGGGCGCCATGGCGCAGGCCATGGAGTTCCGCGCCTACGCCGACTTCTGGACCGGCCGCCCGCAGGCCGGACAGGCCGCCGCGACCGAGGCACTGCACCAGGCGTACGCCACCGGCCAGGACAACGGCGCCTGTCATCTCCAGGCCGCCCTCGCCATGTTCGCGGCGATCACGGGCGACGCCGACGTCTGCCGCGAACGCGCCGCCGCCGCACGGTCCTACGCCCTCGCCCGGGGCCTCGGCCTGCCCGCCGCCCTCGCCCAGTGGGCGCTCGCCTTCCTCGACCTCACCGGTGGCCGCTTCGCCGGTGCGGCGGCCCGGCTGCGCGCGCTCGCCGGGTTCGGTCCCGGCCACGGCCACCGCGCCATCCGGCACCTGGCCACCCCGCACTACGTCGAGGCGGCCGTCCACACCGACGACACGAGGATCGCCCGCGGTGCCCACGCCGACTACCACCGCTGGGCCACGGTCGTCCGCAGCCCCGACGACCTCGCCCTCAGCGCCCGCTGCCGCGCCCTGCTGGCCCCCGGTGAGGAAGCGGTCGAGCACTACCGCACGGCCCTCGACCTGCACGCCCGCGGCACCCGCGACTTCGAACGCGCCCGCACGGAGTTCCTGTTCGGCAGCGCCCTGCGCCGTCTGCGCCACCGCACGGAGGCCCGCGACCGTCTCCACAGCGCCCTTGAGGCCTTCGACCACTTCGGAGCACCGCACTGCGCGGCCCAGGTCCGGGCCGAGCTCCGCGCCCTCGGCGCCCCGGCCGCCCCGACGCACACAGCGGACCCCGCCGCACGCCTGACCGCCCAGCAGTTGCTGGTCGCCCGCATGGTCGCCGAGGGCGCAACCAACCGTGAGATCGGGGCCCGGCTGGCCCTCAGCCCCCGCACGATCGACCACCACCTGCGCGGCGTCTTCACCCGCCTGGGCATCCGCTCACGCGTCGAACTGGTACGGCTCCTCGCGGAGAGCGAGGCCTCGTAGAGGGGGCGCAGGGGTGTCTCAGGGTGCCTCGCGCACCCCGAACGCCTCCGCGTCCCACGTCCCGTCGAGCCGCGGTGCCAGCCAACCGGGCGCCGCCGTACGGAAGTCGGCCGGAGCGAGCCCGCCGGCTCCGGCCGGAAGGGCGCCGAGCAGCGGAGCCCCGGACACGTCCGGCAGATCAGCGAGGTTGCAACGCGAAGCGAGATCGGGGGAGTCGGGCCAGCTGCCGATCACCACACCCGCCAGGTCCAGGCCGCGGCGCCGGAGTTCCCGTGCCGTCAGTTCCGTGGTGTTCAGGGTCCCCAGGCCCGCCGACGCCACGACCAGGACCGGCGCCCGCAGCAGCTCCGCCGCGTCGGCCAGTGTCCCGCCCATGTCGTCGAAGCGGACGAGGAGCCCGCCCGCGCCCTCGACCAGCACCAGATCGTGCTCGGCGGCCAGTTCGGCGGCGGCCTTGGCCACCTCGGGAGGGCGCACCGGTGCGAGCAGAGCCCGCCGGGCGGCCGTCGCCGGAGCCAACGGCTCGGGATAGCGGGCGACTTCGGCCTTCGTCACCGGGCCCGCGAGCCGGGCCACCTCGTCGGCGTCCCCCGGCTCGTCCGGCCGTACGCCGGTCTGCGCGGCCTTCAGGACGGCGACCGTCCGTCCCGCGGCGAGCGCGGCGGCGGCGACGGCGGCCGTGGCGACGGTCTTGCCGACCTCCGTGCCCGTCCCCGTGATCACCAGTACCGGCATGTCATCCCTCCCCGGCGGCAGCACACACCGCACGCGCGATCCGTGCCACGTCCTCGTCGCCCGTGACGTAGGGCGGCATCGTGTAGACGAGGTCGCGGAACGGCCGCAGCCACACGCCCTCGCGTACGGCCGCGTCCGTGGCCGCCTTCATGTCGACCTCGTGGTCCAGCTGTACGACCCCGATGGCGCCGAGAACCCGTACGTCCTTCACCCCCGGCAGCGAAGCGGCCTCCGCGAGCCCCTCCCGCAGCCCCGTCCCGATCCGCAGCACCTCCGCCTGCCAGTCCTGCCCGAGCAGCAGCCCGATCGAGGCGCAGGCGATGGACGCGGCGAGCGGGTTGCCCATGAAGGTGGGGCCGTGCGCGAGCACCGGGACCTCGCCCCGCGAGATGCCGTCGGCCACCCGAGACGTGCACAGGGTCGCCGCCATCGTCAGACAGCCGCCGGTCAGCGCCTTGCCCACACACATCACGTCCGGCGTCACGCCTGCGTGCTCAGCCGCGAACAGCGTGCCCGTGCGCCCGAACCCGGTCGCGATCTCGTCGAACACCAGCAGCACGTCGTGCGCGTCGCACGCCTCGCGCAGCACCCGCAGATACGCGGGGGAGTGGAACCGCATCCCGCCCGCACCCTGCACCACCGGCTCCACGATCACCGCGGCCAGCTCGTCCGCGTGCCGCTCGATCGCCGCGCGCAGCTGATCGGCGTAGGACTCCTCGTACTCGGCCGGAGGAGCGTCCACGAAGACCTGGCGGGGCAGGATTCCGCTCCACAGCTCGTGCATCCCGCCCTCGGGATCGCACACCGACATCGGCTGCCAGGTGTCGCCGTGGTAGCCGCCGCGCCAGGTCAGCAGCCGCTGCTTGCCCGTGCGGCCCAGCGAGCGCCAGTACTGGAGACACATCTTCACCGCGACCTCGACCGACACCGACCCCGAGTCGGCGAGGAAGACATGCTCCAGGCCGTCGGGAGACATGTCGACAAGGAGCTTCGCGAGCCGGACGGCGGGCTCGTGGGTGAGCCCGCCGAACATCACATGGCTCATCCGCCCGAGCTGCTCGCGCGCGGCCTCGTTCAGCACCGGGTGGTTGTAGCCGTGGATCGCCGACCACCAGGACGACATCCCGTCGACCAGTTCCCCGGACCCGTCCGCCATCCGCAGCCGCACCCCGCTCGCCGACTCCACGACGAGCGGGTCGACCCGGCCGGGCATCGGACCGTACGGATGCCACACGTGCCGCCGGTCGAGCTCCAGCAGGTCCGGGACGGACAGATCAGGCATTGGGCGCGAGATCCGTTCCGGCACCTCGACGGCGGACGGCGACCAGGTCCGTGCGGGGCTCGCTCACCGCGGGCGCGGCGGGGGCGGCCGTACCGCAGACACCGCCGCCCTCGTGCGACCCGCACCCGCCACTTCCGTGCGACCCGCAGCCCGCGGACTCGTGCGAGCCGCACCCGCCCCCGGCCGTCGCCCGGTGTTCCGGCAGGGTCACCTCGCCCGCGCCCTCCACCTCGAAGCCGGCGTCGGCGATCATCTCCAGGTCGGCCTGGCCGGCCTGGCCCTCGGTGGTGAGGTAGTCGCCGAGGAAGATCGAGTTGGCGAGGTTGAGGGCGAGGGGCTGCATGGTTCGCAGATGGACCTCGCGGCCGCCGGCGATGCGGACCTCGACGTCCGGGCAGACGAAACGGACCATCGCCAGAATGCGCAGGCAGCGCTGCGGGGTGAGGTTCCACTCCTTGGCCAGCGGGGTGCCCTCGACCGGGATCAGGAAGTTCACCGGAACCGAGTCGGGGTCCAGCTCGCGCAGCGAGTAGACGACGTCGACCAGGTCCTCGTCGCTCTCGCCCATGCCGGCGATCAGACCCGAGCAGGCGGACAGGCCGGCCGCGTGCGCCTTGGTCACGGTGTCGACCCGGTCGGCGTAGGTGTGCGTGGTCGTGATGTCGCCGTAGGTCGACTCGGACGTGTTCAGGTTGTGGTTGTAGGCGTCCGCGCCCGCCTCGCGCAGCCGCTCCGCCTGGCCGTCGGAGAGCAGACCGAGACAGGCGCACACCTCGACGCCCTCGTGTCGGTCCTTGATCGCCTTGATGGTGCCCGCGACCCGGTCCACGTCACGGTCGGTCGGGCCACGCCCGGAGGCCACCAGGCAGACCCGCTTGGCGCCGCCCGCGAGGCCGGCCGCCGCGGCCTTGGAGGCCTCGTCCGGCTTGAGCCAGGTGTACTTCAGGATGCCGGTGTCGGCGCCGAGCCGCTGCGAGCAGTACGAGCAGTCCTCGGGGCACAGCCCGGACTTCAGGTTGACGAGATAGTTGAGTTTCACCCGTCGCCCGAACCAGTGACGGCGCACCTTTCCGGCCGCGGCCACGACATCGAGCAGGTCGTCGTCGGACGTGGCCAGTACGGCCAGCGCCTCCTCGCGGGTCGGCAGCTCGCGCCGAAGCCCCTTGTCCACCAGCGTGTTCAGCAGGTCCATGAGAGCCGATCCTGTCCTACGGACCCGCTCCGGGCCAAGGTAGGGATCACACAACAGACCCGGATCGACGTGTGGGTATTGCCACACCGTGGGTGGCGATTGCTGCCGCTAGGGTCTGTCCGTTACCTACAAAAGCCCCGGAGGACCCATGGCGTTCGGCTGGATCGACGAGCAGGCCGAGGCGCGCCGCCGGGCCGGCCTCGTACGGACCCTGCGACCGCGTCCGGCCGACTCGCCGCTCCTCGATCTCGCGAGCAACGACTACCTGGGCCTGGCCCACCACCCCGAGGTCGTGGCGGGGGCCGAGGCGGCCGCGCGGGCCTGGGGCGGCGGCGCGACCGGCTCCCGGCTCGTCACCGGAACCACCGAGCTGCACACCGAACTCGAACGCGAGCTGGCCGGTTTCTGCGGCTTCGAGGCGGCGCTGGTCTTCTCCTCCGGATACGCGGCCAACCTGGCCGCCGTGACCGCGCTCGCGCCGCACGGTTCGCTGATCGTCTCCGACGCGGGCAACCACGCCTCGCTCATCGACGGCTGCCGGCTGGCCCGCGGTACGACCCAGGTGGTCGCGCACGCCGATCCGGAGGCCGTCCGCAAGGCGCTCGGCACCCACGACGGGCCTGCCGTCGCCGTGTCGGACACGGTCTTCTCGGTCGACGGGGACGCGGCGCCCCTGGCCGGCCTCGCCGAGGCATGCCGGGAGCACGGAGCTGGCCTGGTCGTCGACGACGCGCACGGCCTGGGTGTGCTCGGCGACGGCGGCCGCGGTGCCCCGCACGCGGCGGGTCTCGCGGGCGCCGACGACGTGGTCGTCACGGTCACGCTGTCCAAGTCGCTCGGCAGCCAGGGCGGTGCCGTGCTCGGCCCCGCACGGGTCATCGAACATCTGGTCAACGCGGCACGGACGTTCATCTTCGACACCGGACTGGCGCCCGCGGCGGCGGGAGCCGCCCTCGCGGCCCTGCGGCTGCTCGGCCGTGAGCCCGAGCGGGCCGCACGCGCGCGTGAGGTGGCCACCGCACTGCACGCACGCCTGACCGCCGCGGGTCTGGAAGCGGTACGTCCGGACGCCGCGGTGGTCTCGGTGCGCGCGCCTTCTCCGGAGGAGGCCGTTCAGTGGGCGGCCGACTGCCGTGCCGCCGGGCTCTTCGTGGGCTGCTTCCGGCCCCCTTCCGTGCCCGACGGCATCTCACGGCTCAGGCTGACCGCCCGCGCGGACCTCTCCGAGGCGCAGATCGAACGCGCTGTGCGTGTGATCGGCGGAACACGACCATGAGTCGGCGTGACACGGCCGTGCGCCGGACGGACTGAAACGGTCAGAACGCGGCCGTGAAACCCGCCCAGCTCTCGGGGGAGAAGAGCAGCGCGGGTCCGTCCGGGTTCTTGGAGTCCCGCACGGCGAGCAGCCCGGCCCATGGCCCGGACGACGGCTTCGCGGTCTCGACACAGTTGTTCGCTCCGGTGCTGTAGCTGCT
Source organism: Streptomyces sp. NPDC031225 (assembly GCF_055570355.1). Lineage (NCBI taxonomy): Bacteria > Bacillati > Actinomycetota > Actinomycetes > Kitasatosporales > Streptomycetaceae > Streptomyces > Streptomyces sp. NPDC031225. The sequence continues at coordinate 120,769 of NZ_JBVIHJ010000017.1, forward strand.
GCGCAGCCACCGCACTTCGGGCAGTTCCGTACTGGCAGATACGTACCGAGGCAGTGCTGACATTGGTGCCTCCTTACGCGCCGTCACCTATCCCGGCGATGTAATCCAACGAGTCCTCGGGCGAAAGGGCGTGGAACTGAAGGGTGTTGAAGGCCTCGGTGTAGGCCTGGAGGTCTTCTTTCCGCTCGAGGTAGAGGCTACTCGTCAAGTGGTCGAGAACAACCACATCCAGATCAGATGTGCGCGAAAATGAGAAGATTACGAAAGGCCCGGTGATACCCACATGCGCCCCGGCCGTGAACGGCAGTACCTGTAGTCGCACTTGAGGCAGCTGGGCCGCCTCCACAAGTCTCTTCAGCTGCCGGGCCATCACCTCGGGGCCGCCCACCTCCCGCCGCAGCACGGCCTCGTCCAGGACGGCACTGAGCTCCAGGGGTGGCTCACCGCGCAGCACGTCCTGCCGGGCCAGCCGGACCTCGACCAGCGCGTCGAGACGCTCGTCGTCGAGGCCGCCGACCGAGGCCCAGGTCACCGCGCGGGCGTACTCGGGCGTCTGGAGCAGTCCGGGCACGACCGAGGTCTCCAGGGTGCGCATCGCGCTCGCCTGGGACTCCAGACTGATGAAGTCCCGGTAGGTCGGCGGCAGGACACCTCGGTACGCATGCCACCAGTGGTGCCGGCCGCCGCCCTCGTCGGAGCCCGCCAGCACCAGGAGCAGCTCCCGCAGATCCGTGTCCAGCACGCCGTAGGCATCCAGGAGTAACCGCACATCGGCCGGTTTCACCCCGCTGGCGCCGGTCTCGATCCGGCTCACCTTCGACTGGTGCCAGCCCACGAGCCGGGCCGCCTCACCGCTGGTGAGCGCCGCGTTCGTGCGTAACGCACGCAGTTCGGCACCCAGTTTCCGGCGGCGCACCGCAGGACCGTGCTGCATGGCGCTGCTCCTTACTCCCTACGAGCCGCCCAAATACGGTCTCGCGTCGCAGAGTTCACCGCTTCGAGCGACAGATATATGCATATCTTGGTGGATCAGCACCCGTCGGCGCCTCGGTAATGGCACTCTGACGATGAACCACCAGTCCGGGACCGTACTCGAACCATCCGCACTGTGTCGGACTCCGGTCCTGTGGGAAAGGGACGACGTCGCCATGGCAGACCACCTGGAAGCATCCGTCACTCTGCCGAGCGAACCCGCTTCGGTCTCCGCGGCCCGCACCTATGTCCTGAGCACACTCGCGGAGTGGGGGCTGCCACCGGTCACCGACGTCGCCGAGACCGTCCGGCTCATCGTCTCCGAACTCGCCACCAACGCCGTACAGCACACCTTCGGTCAGTCACCCACCTTCACGGTGGACATCGAGCTGGACCGTGACGAACACCTGCGTATCGGGGTCACCGACAGCCACCCCCGCTTCCCCAAGCGTCTTCCGGCAGCGGTCCAGCAGGATAACGGACGGGGGATGGTGATCATCCGCTGGCTCGCCGCAGAGTACGGCGGCAAGCTCAGAGTCAGGCCCACCCGGGAGGGCGGAAAAACCGTCTCGATCGAACTCCCGTGGACGGTGCCGGCGCAGCCGGTCACGGCGGCCGGGCAGCAGGAGCCGTAAGCCACGGCCACGTCTCTGCCCCGTAGGCCCGGTGGGCGACCGAGGGCGTACGGCGCGGCGCGTACCCTCCGGCGACTGCGTCCTCCCCGCGGCGGCCGCCGTCAGCGCCACCGTTGCCGGCACCGGCGTGTGTCCCGGGGTGCCATCCGCACCGACGGTATGTCCCCTGCCCGAGTCGGGCGGTCCGGCACCCTGCTGAGCAGAGGGTCACCGCAGGCGCGCCGACGGTTCCCGGGGTGCCGCTCCCGGCCGGGCCGTGGCTCGCGGCCTGAGCCGCACGCGGTCCGGCGGCCGAGGAACCGCGTGCGGGGTGTCCGTCCCGTGATCCGCGGCGCGCCCCGCCCGCCACACCAGTCGGGGGAGCAGCCACCACAGGCCCGGACACACCAGCAGGGTCGCCGTACCCGCGGCCACACCGCCGGCCCGGCCGGTCGTCACGTCCACGACGAGCAGCACCGACCCGGTGAACGCCGGCACCAGAACGCCCATGCCGACCGTGGCGAGCCGGGAGGAGACCTGCACGATGCGGGCCCTGGCGCCCCGTTGGAAGAGCGAGCGGTGCAGGGCGGCCGGCGCGGTGAAGAGGGCCGCGGCGAGCACCGCGAGCAGCAGGGTGACGACGTAGGTGGCGCGCTGGAAGGCGTCCAGCGACGGGAAGCGCTGGGTGAGGGCCAGGGTCAGCAGGAAGGCGAAGAGGATCTGCACCCCGGTCTGGGTGACGCGCAGTTCCTGGAGCAGCTCGCCGAAGTTGCGGTCGGCGCGCTCCAGCGGGGTCTCGTTGCGGGCGGTGCACGGGCGGTGGCCGGCCATGGCAGTGCGGGTGTCCACCTGGGCCTGTGCCACGCGTCCCGGGAGACCCGAGGGGATGACGTCCGGTCAGGGCGCCGTCACCCCCTCGGGGGTGCTACTTGACCCGGCCGTACCAGACGCTCTTCGTCCAGATCTTCTGCAGCCTCACCACGTCCCCGGTCTTGGGGGCGTGCCAGATCTTCCCCTTCCCGGCGTAGAGACCGACGTGGTAGACGTTCGAACCCGAGTGGAAGAACACCAGGTCACCGGCTTTGCGGCTGCCCGCGGAGATGTGCCGGGTCTTGTTGTACTGCTGGGCCGCCGTGCGCGGGAGCTTCTTGCCCGCCTTCTTGAACGAGTACAGCGTGAGCCCTGAGCAGTCGAAGCGGGACGGCCCCGTGGCGCCGTACCTGTACGGCGAGCCCTTCTTGGAGGCCGCGACCTTGAGTGCCTTCGTCGCCGGCGTGGCGGCCGCGGCGTCGGCGGCGACGCCCGGGATCACGACAGAGCCGCCCACAGCGGCGAGTGTCAGTGCCGAAGCCGTACCGGCTCGGACCATCAGCGACGGAACACGATTGAGCGCAGACATGCGCAACCCTTCGTCAGCCGCCTGTGAAGGATGACCTGTCGGATTCGGGCTGACAAAGTTGCCCGGCCGCTGACGCGGCTTCACCCCAAGGGCTGCTCGGCCCGGTCATGGCGTGACCGTTCCGGCGACCCGTCGTGCTTGGGTCCTCCACTCCTGCCGATGCACCTCTGTCGACCGGTCATCCGGGCGGCGGCAGGACTCGGCGTCCGCCCGGATCGCCCCGCCGCTGCGGCGGGGGCTTGTCGTCAGACAGGGATCTTGGCGCAAAGAAGTGCGAAAAACCCAACAGAACCGGGGGTTTGTGGCGTTACTCACCACTCACTCGTTCTGGTGGACATGTGAGCGATCGAAGGATGTCGAGGGGCCCAAGGACCCCCGGACCAGCACAGGAAGTCCTCATTCCGCTCAGGGGCTACACATGTTGCGCGACCTTTCCGGTCGTGAAAAAGGAGCCGCTCCTCCTCCAATAGGGGGTACGCCGTCTGGTCCGTTTCAACCGCGCTCCGGACGTCCCGTCAGAACCCCGGGGCGCCCGGGCCGCTGCGGACGCGTCAGCTGTCGGGGCCGGGCGGGACGGTGACCCGCGCCGATCGCCGCTCGCCGTCCAGGACTCGCAGGGCCCGCGCCAGCGTCGCGGCGTGCATCTCGTGCTCGCCCCGGCGGTGCATCAGCGCGAGCGCGTCGCGCAACTCCGTCGCCCTGCTCACCAGCGCCTGCGCCGCGCGCAGTCCGCCGTAGGTGTCCTCGTGCCGTGCGGGATTGATCCGGCCCAGCAGGTCGACCACGTCGAGATAACGGTCGATCAGCTCGCCCTCGGCGCGCGTGAGGGCGGGCAGCGGTGGAAGATCCGGCAGCATCCGCGGCTCACCTCGCGCCCGGCGTGGTGCGGGACGCCTTGCGGCTCGGGACGATCGCGTCCGCGAGGCCGTGGTCCAGCGCGCCCTGCGCGTCCAGGATCTTGTCCCGCTCGATGTCCGCGCTCACCTGCTCGGCGCTGCGCCCGGTGTGCCGGACCAGCATCTCCTCCAGGCGGTCCCGCACACGGAGCAGTTCGTCGGCCTGGATGGCAAGGTCACTGGCCTGTCCGTGCACCGGTTCGTTCAGCGCCGGCTGGTGGATGACCACCCGCGCGCCCGGCAGCACGGAACGCTTGCCCGGGGTGCCCGCCGCCAGCAGCACCGCCGCGAAGGAGCCGGCCTGTCCGAGGCACGTCGTCTCCACGTCGCAGCTGACGTACTGCATCGTGTCGTAGATCGCCGACATCGCGCTGAACGAGCCGCCGGGGGAGTTGATGTACAGCGCGATGTCCCGGTCCGGGTCCTGGTACTCGAGGTACATGAACTGCGCCATCAGATCGTTCGCCGAGGTGTCGTCGATCCGCGTCCCGAGGAAGACGATCCGCTCCTCCAGGAGCTTCGAGTACGGATCCGTCGTCTTGTGCCCGGAACTGGTGCGCTCATGGAACTCGGGCAGGACGTAACGCGCGGTCGGTCGGGTCATGGCGTACCCCTCGCTCATGGCAGAGTTGCCTGTCAAAAATGTACAGGACGTACGTGACGTTATGATGGGGGTATGGCCTACGAGATTCCGGTGACGCAAGCCAGGGCTGAACTCGCCGACCTGATCAACCGGGTGGTGTACGGCGGCGAGCGCGTCGTCGTGACGCGACACGGAAAGCCGCTGGTCGCCCTGGTCTCCGCCGCCGACCTCGAACGGCTGGAGAAGCTGCAGGAGTACGTCGAGGACCAGGTGGTCACCTCGGTCTCGACCGTGCGAGAGGTCGCGTCCGCTCCCCGCGAACAGCAGCGCTTCGGCATCGCGGCGCATCACCGGGGGACCGGAGCGCCGTAGAAACGGCTGCGCCCCGGCCATGGCGGACGGGGCGCACGCGAGAGTGGTCCGGTCAGCCGGCAGGGGTGAGTTCGGGCTCCGGGGCGGTGGGTGTGGTGCTCTTCGCCCGCGTCTTCAGCGCGTTGCCGAGCATGACGGCACCCAGGCCCAGCGCGGCCCACCAGACGAGCGTCAGGGCGGGGCCGATCGACGCCGCGCCGTCGAAGAACGCCACCGAGCGCAGCAGCGTCGCGCTCGCACCCGGCGGCAGCCACTGACCGATCGTGCCGACCGGCTCCGGCAGCAGCTGCGGGGCCGAGGACGCGCCCGAGAACGGGTTGCCGAGGAACATCACCAGGAACGCCACGACGGCGATCCCCGCGTGTCCGATGAGTGCGGCGAGCCCCGCGACGGCCGCACTCACCGCCAGTGTCGCCAGCGCGAGCGTCCCTGCCTCGGCCCACCAGTTGCCCGTCAGAACGCCGAGCCAGCTGTGCGCCAGTGCGGCCGCGACGGCACCCACCAGGGCCGCCGCGCTGACCAGCCCGGCCACGGCCCGGAAGCCGCGCAGCCCGAGCATGGTCACGATCGCGCCCGCCACGATGCCGGCCAGGGCCAGCGGCAGCACGCTGGAGCCGAGCGCCGCGCCGCGCGGGTCGTTCCCGGCGGCCGGTACGACGTCGACCACCCTCATGTGGGTGCCCCCGGCAGCGGCCTGCCCGGCGACGGCCTGCTGGAGCAGCTGGGCGACGAGGGGGCTCGCGGCCGACGCGGTGAGCAGTTCGGGGCCCCGCGCGGTGACGACGACCGCTCCGTATACGGTCCGGTCCTCGATCGCGGCCCGGGCGGCGGCCTCGTCGGCATAACGGTGGACCTCGAAGGCACCCTCGTGCTGCAGGAGTTGCTTGTCCAGCTGCGCGGTCGCGGCGGGCGGCCCGGCCACGCCGAGCGGCAGGTCGCGAGGGGCGGTGCGGGCGGCGGGCCAGGCGAAGGCCCACAGCGCCAGGGCGGCGAGCAGCGGCACGAGGACGACAACCGCGATCAGGCGACTGCGGGTGGTCATGCGAGTCTCCAAAAAGAAGGATCGTTCGTTTTAGGTTCGTCATCACCGTCCCGCTGCTGGCTTCGCTTGTCAAGAAGGAATGTTCGTTTTACGTTGGGGAGCATGGCTCGCGTATCCCAGGCACACCTCGACGCCCGCCGCCGTCAGATCCTCGACGGCGCCGCGATCTGCTTCGCCCGCAACGGCTTCCACGCCACGTCGATGCAGGACGTGCTGAAGGAGGTCGACCTGTCGGCCGGGGCGGTGTACCGCTACTTCAGCGGCAAGGAGGAGCTGATCGGCGCGATCGTCGGGGAGGTCCTCGGCCAGGTCCGCGACAGCTTCGAGGAGGTGGCCGGCAGCAGCCCGCCCCCGCCGCCGGACCTCCTGGTGGTGTCGGTGCTCACCCGCGTCCTCGCCGCGAAGGAGTCCCTGACCGTGGACGGCCGGCCGGCGTTCCCGCGGCTGATCCTCCAGGTATGGAGCGAGACCCTCCGCAACGACGGACTCGCGACCGTCCTGCGCGAGGGCTACGGCGCCGTGCGCGAGATCTGGACGCGGATCGCCCGGGCGTACCAGGACGCCGGGGTGATGCGGGCGGACGTACCCCCGGAACACGTGGCCCGCACGATGATGGCGACCGCGATGGGCTTCCTCGCGCAGCAGGCCCTGTTCGGGCCGACGCCCGCCGAGGCCCTGGGCGACGGTCTACGGGCGTTGATGAGCGTGCGGGATCACGGCTTGGTTAACTTGCCTGAAACCGGATCCAACTAGCCTGCGGATCCACGCCACCAGGGAGTTTGCCCCGGGGCTGCGGCAACCGGACCCCGCACGGTCCGTAGCGAGGACTGTGAGGTGGGACGTGCAACTGACCCCGCACGAGCAAGAGAGGCTGCTCATCCATGTGGCGGCCGACGTGGCCGAGAAGCGCAGGGCCCGCGGGCTCAGGCTCAACCACCCCGAGGCGGTCGCCCTCATCACGTCGCACATCCTCGAAGGCGCGCGTGACGGCCGTACCGTCGCCGAACTCATGGTCTCCGGGCGGGAACTGCTCGCCCGGGACGACGTCATGGAGGGTATTCCCGAGATGATCCACGACGTCCAGGTCGAGGCGACCTTCCCGGACGGCACCAAGCTCGTCACCGTCCACGACCCGATCGTCTGAGGGGGCCGTCGATGATTCCCGGAGAGATCCTCTTCGCCGACGGGCCGATCACGTACAACGAGGGCCGCGAGGTCACCCGGCTGACCGTCCTCAACGCCGCCGACCGGCCCGTCCAGGTCGGCTCCCACTACCACTTCGCCGAGACCAACCCCGGCCTGGAGTTCGACCGCGCCGCGGCGCACGGCAAGCGGCTGAACGTCGCCGCCGGCACCGCCGTGCGCTTCGAGCCCGGCATCCCGGTCGAGGTGGAACTCGTCCCGCTCACCGGCGCCCGTGTGGTGCCCGGTCTGCGCGGGGAGACCGGAGGTGCCCTCGATGCCTGAGATCTCCCGCGCCGCCTACGCCGACCTGTTCGGCCCCACCACCGGCGACCGCATCCGGCTCGCCGACACGGACCTGATCGTCGAGGTCGAGGAGGACCGTTCCGGCGGTCCCGGACTCGCCGGTGACGAGGCCGTCTTCGGCGGCGGCAAGGTCATCCGCGAGTCGATGGGCCAGTCGCGCGCCACACGCGCGGAAGGCACCCCGGACACCGTCATCACCGGCGCGGTCATCGTCGACCACTGGGGCATCATCAAGGCCGACGTCGGCATCCGCGACGGCCGGATCACCGGCATCGGCAAGGCGGGCAACCCCGACACCATGGACGGGGTCCACCCGGACCTGGTGATCGGCCCCGAGACCGAGATCATCGCGGGCAACGGCCGGATCCTGACCGCCGGTGCCGTCGACGCGCACGTCCACTTCATCTGCCCGCAGATCGCCGACGAGGCACTGGCGTCCGGGGTGACCACGCTGGTCGGCGGCGGCACCGGGCCCGCGGAGGGCTCCAAGGCCACCACCGTCACGCCCGGCCCCTGGCACCTCGCCCGGATGCTGGAGGCGATGGAGCAGTACCCGCTCAACATCGGCTTCCTCGGCAAGGGCAACACCGTCTCCCACGAGGCGATGCTCTCGCAGATCCGCGGCGGCGCGCTCGGCCTGAAACTGCACGAGGACTGGGGCTCCACGCCCGCCGTCATCGACGCCTCCCTGACGGTCGCCGAGCGGACCGGCATCCAGGTCGCCATCCACACGGACACCCTCAACGAGGCCGGATTCGTCGGCGACACCCTCGCCGCGATCGCGGGGCGGGGCATCCACGCCTACCACACCGAGGGTGCGGGCGGCGGGCACGCGCCGGACATCATGACCGTGGTCTCCCAGCCCCACGTGCTGCCCAGCTCGACCAACCCGACCCGCCCCTTCACCGTCAACACCGCCGAGGAACACCTCGACATGCTGATGGTGTGCCACCACCTCAACTCCGCGGTGCCGGAGGACCTGGCCTTCGCCGAGTCCCGGATCCGGCCCACGACGATCGGCGCCGAGGACATCCTGCACGACCTCGGAGCCATCTCGATCATCTCCTCCGACGCCCAGGCCATGGGACGCGTCGGCGAGGTCATCATGCGGACCTGGCAGACCGCCCACGTCATGAAGCGGCGCCGGGGTGCGCTGCCGGGTGACGGGCGGGCGGACAACCATCGCGTACGGCGCTATGTCGCCAAGTACACGATCAACCCCGCCGTCGCCCAGGGCCTCTCCCACGAGGTCGGTTCCGTCGAGACCGGCAAGCTCGCGGACCTCGTGCTGTGGCAGCCCGCGTTCTTCGGGGCCAAGCCGCATCTCGTCATCAAGGGCGGGCAGATCGCGTACGCGCAGATGGGCGACGCCAACGCGTCCATCCCGACTCCGCAGCCGATCCTTCCCCGGCCGATGTACGGGGCGATCGGACGGGCCCCCGCCTCGAACTCCTTCAACTTCGTGGCACCCCTCGCCATCGACGACGGGCTGCCCGAGCGGCTGCAGCTGGGCAAGCGGTTCGTCGCGATCGAGTCGACGCGCGGGGTCACCAAGGCCGACATGCGGGAGAACGATGCCCGGCCCGACGTACGGGTCGACCCCGACAGCTTCGCCGTGCACATCGACGGTGAACTGGTCGAGGCCACCCCGGCGGCCGAACTGCCCCTGGCCCAGCGTTACTTCCTCTTCTGATGGCGTGGTTGTGATGTCACGGGCCGCACTTCTCGTCCTGGCCGACGGCCGCTTTCCCGCCGGAGGGCACGCGCACTCCGGCGGGGCCGAGGCGGCCGTCAAGGCGGGGCGGATCACCGGGGCGGAGAGTCTGGAGAGCTTCTGCCGGGGGCGGCTGCACACAGCGGGGCTGGTGTCGGCCGCGTTCGCCGCAGCGGCCGTGCTGGGGTTTCCTCCCGCGGAGTTGGACGCGGCCGCGGATGCCCGCACGCCTTCGCCCGCCTTGCGGGTCGCCGCGCGCAAGCTGGGCCGGCAGCTCATGAGGGCCGCTCGGGCGACCTGGCCCTCCGACGAACTCGACGCGGTGGCCCGGGAGTTCCCCAAGGGGGCGCATCAGCCGGTGGTGTTGGGGCTCGCCGCGCGGGCGGCGGGCCTGGAGGCACTGGACGCGGCGCACTGCGCGGCGTACGAGAGCGTGAGCGGGCCCGCGTCGGCGACGGTGCGGTTGCTGAGCCTCGACCCTTTCGACGCGACGGGGGTGTTGGCACGCCTGACACCGGAGCTGGACCTCGTCGCGGACCGGGCGGTGGAGGCGGCCCGGCGGGTCGTCGGCGGCGCGGGGGTGGATGCGCTGCCCTCGGCTTCCGCGCCCTTGCTGGAGATCGGGGCGGAGGCGCATGCGTCCTGGCCGGTACGGCTGTTCGCGTCATGAGTTCCTTTCGCCCCCGCCGCCCCTACCCGTCCCATCCCGGGGCTCCGCCCCGGCCCCCGCTCCTCAAACGCCGGAGGGGCTGAACAACACGAAGCAACTGAACCAGCCAGGCGGGTCGGCCCGTGCGAGGCGGGCGTGGACCCCGCGCATCTCGGACCGACGCCCAGCGCCCCCACCCAGGGGCGCGGGGAACTGCGCGACCAGCCCCCACGCACCCGCACCCGACCACCAACCCCCGCTCGGCCGAGGAGCCGTCCACGCCCCGGCCCGGTGCACCCACCCAGGGGCGCGGGGAACTGCGCGACCAGCCCCCACGCACCCGCACCCGACCACCAACCCCCCCTCGGCCGAGGAGCCGTACATGCATCTGGACCACCATCACGACGGCCCCACCGCGGTGAGCGCCGACGCTCATCGTGCCGACGGTACCCACCGTGCCCTGCGCATCGGTCTCGGCGGACCCGTCGGCTCCGGCAAGACCGCCACCGTCGCCGCCCTCTGCCGCGCCCTGCGCGACGAGCTGTCCCTCGCCGTCGTCACCAACGACATCTACACCCGTGAGGACGCCGAGTTCCTGCTCCGGGAGGCTGTGCTGCCACCCGAGCGGATCACCGCCGTGGAGACGGGTGCCTGTCCGCACACCGCGATCCGGGACGACATCTCCGCCAACCTCGAAGCCGTCGAGGACCTGGAGGACGAGGTGGGGCCCCTGGATCTCATCCTCGTCGAGAGCGGGGGCGACAATCTCACCGCCACGTTCTCCAAGGGGCTGGTCGACGCCCAGATCTTCGTGATCGACGTCGCCGGGGGCGACGACATCCCGCGCAAGGGCGGGCCCGGAGTCACCACCGCAGACCTGCTCATCGTCAACAAGACCGACCTCGCGCCGTACGTCGGGTCCGACCTCGCGCGGATGGCCGCCGACGCCAAGGCCCAGCGTGCCGAACTGCCGGTCGTCTTCCAGTCGCTCAGGGGCGAGACCGGTGTCGCGGACGTCGCCGCCTGGGTGCGGGCGCAGCTCACCGCGTGGACGGCGTGACCACGGCCGCGGCCGGCGTGCGGGCCACCGCGAGGATGCTCGCGCGGGACGACGGACGTGGCGGTACGGCCCTGCCCGTGCTGGAGAGCGACGGGCCGCTGGCACTGCGGCGGACCCGGGGGAGCGCGGCCGAGGCACGGGTCGTGCTCGTCGGGGCGATGAGCGGACCGCTCGGCGGCGACCACTTCACCGTGGAGGCCGGCGTCGGGGCAGGCGCCCGGCTGCGGGTCGGATCGGCCGCCGCCACCATCGCCCTGCCGGGACAGACCAAGGGCGAGGCCCACTACGACGTACGCCTCACGGTCGCCGACGAGGCCGAACTGCACTGGCTCCCCGAGCAGTTGATCTCCGCCGGCGGCAGTGACCTGTACGTCACCACCCGGGTCGATCTCGCCCGAACCGGCCGCCTCGTGCTGCGTGAGGAGCAGGTGCTCGGGCGGGTGGGGGAGGAGCCCGGACGGTTGAGCAGCCGGCTCGTCCTGCGGGTCGCGGGGCGGACCGTGCTCGACCAGGAACTGGCCTGTGGACCCGGTGCGCCGGGCGGCTGGGACGGCCCTGCGGTGCTCGCGGGACATCGAGCCGTCGGCCAACTCCTGGTCGTGCGACCGGAGTTCGCCGAAAAGCCGGTGACCGCACAGATGCTCGGCGAGGGTGCCGTCCTCGTACCGTTGGCGGGCCCCGCCGCGCTGGTCACCGCCGTCGCCCCGGACGCCCTGCTGCTGCGCCGGGTGCTGGACGAGGCACTGACGGCCCTTAGCGCCTAGTCCGCCCAGCGAACGACCCCTTCCGTTTATCGGATTGGCAAAGAAGCGACGCACCCCCTGTTCACAACGTCTCCACAGCCACGAGGATCCCCGTACGAATCGAATCGACGTACGGGGAGGTCCCTCTTGAGGGAGACCAGACCGAAGTGGCGGACGACCGCACTCGGTTCTGCCGGGGTACTCATCACGGCCACGCTCATATCCGGTGCCGTCGCGATACCCGCGGCCGGCGCCAACACCCACGCCGATGCGACCCGGCACGGGCAGGACCGCGAGACGGTCGGCGCCGCGATCGCCGCCGCCCGGGCCGCGAAGGCCGGTATCGACTGGGCGGACTGCCCGGCCGACTGGGGGATCGCGAAGCCGGTCCAGTGCGGCTGGGTCAGCGTGCCGCTGGACTACGCCAAGCCGAACGGCAAGCAGATCAAGCTCGCCGTCGACCACATCGGCAACACCGGCACCGCGGCGGAGCGCCAGGGCGCCCTCGTCTACAACCCGGGCGGACCCGGTGGCTCCGGCATGCGCTTCCCGCTCCGCGTCGTCAACAAGAACGCGATCTGGGCGAACGTGGCCAAGGCCTACGACTTCGTGGGCTTCGACCCGCGCGGCGTCGGCCACTCCGCGCCCATCTCCTGCATCGACCCGCAGGAGTTCGTGAAGGCGCCCAAGGCCGACCCCGTGCCGGACTCCGAGGCCGACAAGCGCGCCCAGCGCAAGCTGGCCCGTGAGTACGCCGAGGGCTGCGCCGAGCGCACCGGCAAGGCGATGCTCCAGCAGATGACCACGCCCAACACCGTGCGTGACCTGGACGTGATCCGCGCCGCGCTCGGTGAGAAGAAGCTCAACTACCTGGGCGTCTCCTACGGCACCTACATCGGCGCCGTCTACGGCACGATGTACCCGAGCCACGTGCGCCGCATGGTCGTCGACAGCGTCGTCAACCCGTCCCGGGAGAACATCTGGTACGAGGCCAACCTCGACCAGGACATCGCCTTCGAGGGCCGCTGGAAGGACTGGGAGGACTGGGTCGCCGCCAACGACGCCGCCTTCCACCTCGGCACCACCCGGGCCGCGGTCCAGGCGAAGTGGCTCGAACTGCGCGCCACCGCGAAGAAGAACCCCATCGGCGGGGTCGTCGGCCCGGCCGAGCTGATCGGCTTCTTCCAGAGCGCCCCGTACTACGACTCCTCGTGGGTGCCGGTCGCGACGGTGTTCAGCAAGTACGTCGCCGGTGACACCCAGGCACTGGTCGACGCGGCCGCCCCGGACCTGTCGGACACCGCGGGCAACATCGCCTCGGAGAACGGCAACGCCGTCTACACGGCCGTCGAGTGCACCGACGCCAAGTGGCCCACCAGCTGGAAGAAGTGGGACAAGGACAACACCGCGCTCAACAAGAAGTACCCGTTCATGACCTGGGCCAACGCCTGGCTGAACCTGCCCTGTGCCACCTGGCCGGTCAAGCAGCAGACCCCGGTCGAGGTCCGCACCGGCAAGGGTCTGCCCGGTGTGCTGATCGTGCAGTCCGAGCGTGACGCGGCCACCCCGTACCAGGGCGGCGTCGAACTGCACAAGCGCTTCAAGGGCTCCCGCCTGATCACCGAGAAGGACGCGGGCTCGCACGGCGTGACCGGTCTGGTCAACCCGTGCATCAACCCGCGGGTGGACGCCTACCTGCTCAGCGGCACGCTGGACAAGGCCGACGTGACGTGCGCCCCGCACGCCACGCCCAAGCCGTAACCGGTACGCCGTACGACCAGAAGGAGGGGGCGGCCCGAGCCACGGGCCGCCCCCTCCTCATGCGCCGAGCGAGTCGAGATACGCGTCCTCCGCCGCGTAGTCGAAGAGGTCGCCGTACGTCTGGAACATCTTCGGGTACGCCTCCCGCCAGTCCCGTCCGTCCAGTTGCCGCTCGATCCAGGCGACGGTCTCCGGCAGCCGGTCCGCGTACCGGACCACCGGGTGGTAGTCCAACTCCCGTTCCGCGGCGGACATGTCGCAGACGACCGGCGCGGGTGTCGACCACGGGGTGTCGCCCACGACCGGTGACGGCGGCGGGCCGTCCAGCAGGACCGTCTCGGGCCGGGCCCCCATGACGGCGTCGATCGCCCCGGCGATCTCCGCGACCGTCGGGGCGTCCGGGTCCACGGCGTTGAGGGCCCGGGTGCCGGGCCGTGCCGCCGCCAGCCGGATCAGCTCCGCGATGTTGTGGACGCTCGCGGGGTGGAAGCGGCTCTCCCCGCCGAACGGGAGCAGCCGCCGAGGGCGGCCGTCGAGGTTGCGCTTGACGAAGTAGAGCTCGCGCGGTGTCCGGCAGTGCGGCCCGTGGATCGCGCCCGCCCGCAGGAGTGTGCTGGGCAACCGGTCGCCCGCGGCGAGGAGTTCACGCTCCAGTCCCACCTTGCGGGTGCTGTACGACGACTCGCCCGGCGGGACGGTCCGCTGTGCCTCGCTCAGCGGCACCGGGTACTCCGGGAAGCCGTCCGGCTCGCCCTGGGTGTCGAAGCTGCGGCCCTTGTCGTCCTCGTACACCGAGATGCTGGAGATCACCACGGCCGAGCCCACACGGTCGGCCAGCGACACCAACTGCCGTGCGTGCTCGGGCCCGTAGGCGACCAAGTCCACCAAAACCTCGCAGCCGTCGCCCACCGCGGCGGCCAGGGCGGCGTCGTCCGCCCGGTCGGCCCGCGCGGTACGCACGTGTGCGGGCCAGCTCTCGTCCCGTCCGCCGCTCCGGGAGACGGCCGTCACCTCCCAGCCGTCCCGGGCCAGCGCCGCCACGGCCACCCGTCCGATCTGCCCGGTCGCTCCGATCACCACTGCATGTCTCATGCGGCGACGCTACGGCCGGGAAGGCCCCCGGAACAGCCCGCTCTGCCGACAGCAGACGTCAACCCAGCGGCAGCCGAGGGAACTTGCGCTCCTTCTCCTTCGCCGAGCGCGCGGCGGCCTCCTCGGCCTTCGCCACGGCCGCGTACTGGTCGACGTACTCCTGGCCGGACAGCTTCAGGATGGCGTACATGATCTCGTCGGTGATGGCCCGCAGGATCGCCTTCTCGTTCTCCATGCCCTCGTAGCGGGAGAAGTCGAGGGGCTTGCCGAAGCGGATCACCACGGGGTGGACGTTCGGGATGACCTTGCCCGGGGGCTGCGCCTCGAAGGTGCCGATCATCGCGCAGGGGATGACCGGGACCTTGGACCTGAGCGCCATCACCGCGACGCCGACCTTGCCCTTGTAGAGGCGGCCGTCGTGGGAGCGGGTGCCCTCCGGGTAGATGCCGAGCAGTTCGTCCTTGCTCAGTACGCCGAGGCCCTCGCGGATGGCGGCCTGACCCGCCTCCTTGCCGGAGCGGTCGACCGGGATCTGCCCGGCGCTGCGGAAGAAGAAGGCGGTCAGCCGGCCCTTGACGCCGGGGCCGGTGAAGTACTCGGCCTTCGCCAGGAAGGTGATGCGCCGCTTCAGCACCGCGGGCATCAGGAAGTGGTCGGAGAAGGACAGGTGGTTGCCCGCCACGATGGCCGCACCCGAGTCCGGGATGTGCTCCAAGCCCTCTATTCGGGGCCGGAAGACCAGTCTCAGCAACGGCCCCAGCAGCACGTATTTGAGCAGGTAGTAGAACAAGAGGGGGCGCTCCTCGGTCGGGCGGACGGCTCAACTCCGCGTTCTGGCTGGTCAACCGGCGTGAGGTGGGGTTGTCAGTGTAGGCGCAGCCGGCAGGGGCCGGAACAGCGCCGACCGCCGGCCCGGTCCGGTTCGCGCCGGCCGCCTCAGCTCCACGATGGCATTCCCTCGCGTTCACAGCCGCACGATGACCAGCGCCGTGTCGTCGGTGGCGCCGCCGGGCGGCAGGAGCTCCAGCAGGACCGCGTCGGCGAGGGTCTCGGGGTCGTCCTCGCGATGCCGGGCGAGGGAGTCGGCGAGCCGGGCGAGGCCCGTGTCGATGTCCTCGTGGCGCCGCTCCACCAGGCCGTCGGTGTACAGGGCGAGGGTGGCGCCGCTGCTGAACGTGGTCGAGGCCTGCGGCCGGGGAACCGGGTCGGGGCGGGCGTCGAGCGGCGGGTCGGTCGCCTTGTCCAGGCACTCCACCCGGCCGTCGGCGTGCACCAGCATCGGCGGCGGATGCCCGGCACTGCTGTAGGTGATGGTGCGGTGGTCGAGGTCGATGAAGGTGGTCACCGCGGTCGCCGACTCGGCTCCGTCGACCACATGGGCGTACCGGCCCAGCACGTCCAGAGCCTGCGCCGGGCCCTCGGCCACCCGGGAGGCGGCGCTCAGGGCGCTGCGCAGCTGGCCCATCACCCCGGCGGCGGCGAGCCCGTGGCCCACCACGTCGCCGACGGAGACGCCGACGCGATGGCCGCCGACCAGGTCGACCAGGTCGTACCAGTCCCCGCACACGTTCAGCGCGCCGACCGCGGGCCGGTAGCGGACGGCGGCCCGGTGCACCGCCTGCCGGCTCGCGGGCAGCATGGCCTCCTGGAGAGCGAGCGCGACCTCGCGGTCGCGGGCGTGGGCCCGGCGCAGCCGCTCGTTGACCTCCTGGAGTTCGCGGGCGCGGGTGTACAGCTCGGCCTCCAGGACCCGCGACCGGTCGCCGTCCTGCCCGCCCCGCGCCCGGATCAGCTCGGTCACCTCCTCGACCCGGAGCACCAGCAGCTCGACCGTGCCGTCCGGGCCGAACACGGGCGCGTTGCACGGGCTCCAGTAGCGCTCCTCCCACGCCCCCGGCCGGCCGGGCACCTCAACGTCGTACCGCTGCAGGGCCATGGAGTCGCGCTCACCGGTCTCCAGGACCCGGCGCAGGGAGGCGGCCAGATTGCGCACGCCGGACGCGGCGGGGTCGTTCGGGTTGTCCGGGAAGACGTCGAAGAGATAGTGGCCCACGACCTCCTCGCGGCGGCGCCCGGCCGTGCGCAGGAACTCCTCGTTGGCGTCCGCGTACACCAGGTCGGGAGTGAGCAGCGCGACCATGCCGGGCAGTGCCTGGAACACGGCCGCATAGTCGGTGTCGCTGGGTCTGTCGGACATGACTGCCGCCTCACCGCCGGGATCACACCATTTTCCCACGGTATGAGGGGATTGCAGGGGTGATTCGCGCGTACGCCTGCGGGCCCGGCCGTCAGTCGGCCGGCTCCTGGAGCGACTGCTCGGCCCAGATGACCTTTCCCTCGGGTACGAACCGGGTGCCCCAGCGCTGCGCGAACTGCGAGACCAGCAGCAGACCCCGGCCGCCCTCGTCGGTGGTGCGCGGGTGCCGCAGATGGGGAGCCGTGGCGCCGCTGTCGAACACCTCGCAGAGCAGCGACCGCTCCCGGATCAGCCGGAGCCTGACCGGGCCGACGGCGTGCCGGATGGCGTTGGTGACCAGTTCGCTGACGATCAGCTCCGTCGTGAACGCGAACTCCTCCAGGCCCCACTCCGCCAGCTGCCGTGACGCCGTCTTGCGGGCCTCGGCGACCAGGGACGGGTCGACGGGTACGTCCCAGTCCGCGACCTGCCCGGGTCCCAGCAGCCGGGTGCGGGCCATCAGCAGGGCCACGTCGTCGTGCGGCCGGTCCGGGGACAGCGCGTCGACGACGGCCCGGCAGCGCAGGTCGAGCGAGGGCGCCGGGCGCTCCAGTGCCTCGCGCAGCCGGTCCCGGCCCGTGTCCGCGGCCCACTCCTCGCCGCGGGCGAGGAGACCGTCGGTGTGCAGGGCGAGCGTGCTGCCCGGCGCCAGGACGAGCTCGACCGACTCGAAGGGCGGGCCTCCGACACCGAGCGCCGGGCCCTGCGGGAGGTCCACGAAGGCGACCGTGCCGTCGGGCAGGATCACGGCGGGCGCGGGATGCCCGGCGGAGGCCATCGCGCACTGTCCGTCGACCGGGTCGTAGACGACGTACACACAGCCGGAGCCCACCGCCTGCGCGCTGTCGGTGTCCTCCCCGGACCCCGCCGAGGCCGCGTCCGGGCCCTCCTCGCGCGCCGCACGGGCGACCAGGTCGTCGAGATGCCCCAGCACCTCCTCCGGAGGCAGCTCCAGGGCCGCCAGCGTCCGCACAGCGGTCCGCAGCCGGCCCATGGCGGCGGCGGCACCGATGCCGTGCCCGGGCACCTCGCCCACCACCAGGGCGACCCGCGCCCCGGAGAGCGGGATCAGGTCGTACCAGTCACCGCCGAGGCCGGTCAGCTCGTCGGCGGGCCGGTAGCAGGCGGTCACCTCCACGGCGTCCTGCTCGGGCAGCCGGTGGGGCAGCAGGCTGCGCTGCAGGACGAGCGCGGCCTCCCGCTCGCGGGTGTAGCGCCGGGCGTTGTCCACACAGACGGCCGCCCGCGAGACCAGGTCCTCGGCGAGGTTCAGGTCGTCCTCGTCGAAGGGTTCCTGCCGGTGCCGCCGGAAGAACGTCGTGACGCCGAGTGTGACCCCCCGGGCGCGCAGCGGCACGATCATCACGCTGTGCAGGCCCAGCTCCAGGAAGGTGGCCTGCCGTCCGCCGGGAATGTCGGTGGCCCACTCCGCGGCCAGCGGATCCAGGCGCCCCTCCCGCCAGGGGGTGCCCGAGGCCAGACAGCGCAGCGGGGGTGAGCCGGGCCGGTAGGCGGCGACCTCGCCGACCTCGACGACGGCCTCCGGGACACCCTCGTTCACCGACTGCTGCCCGGCCCGCAGCAGCGGCACCTGCGCGGTGGGTTCAGCTCCCCGCAGCACCGACTCCAGCAGGTCCACGGTGATGTAGTCGGCCAGCGCCGGTACGGCCACGTCGGCCAGCTCCTGCGCGGTGCTCCGGATGTCCAGGCTGCGGCCGATGTACTCGCCGGCCCGGTCGAGCAGGGCGAGGCGCTGCCGGGCCCGGTGCCGCTCGGTGATGTCGACGACCGTGTAGTACACGCCCATCGGGTGGCCCCGGTCGTCGTCGATCCGGGTGAACGACATCGTGTGCGCGGTCTCCCGGTGCGGGGCGGAACGGACCCGGCCGACGTGCTCGTACTCCACGATCGGCTCACCGGTCTCCAGCACCCGCCGCATCTGCGCCTCGATCGCCTCGGCGTCCAGACCCGGCTGGATCTCCGCGAACCGCAGTCCCAGCCGCTGCGGGGCCGGGGCGCTGCCGAACTGCTCCAGGGCCGGGTTGGACCACACACAGCGCAGGTCCGTGTCCACGATCGCGATACCGATCGGTGAGCGGCTGACCATCTGTTCCAGCACCGGGCGGCTCATGTCCCAGCCGGGAGCCTGCGCCATCTCGGAGAGCAGCACCAGCCAGCGGGTGGAGCCGTCGCAGTCGTCGGCCACCGTGATCCGCACCATGACCCGGACCGGCCCGCCCCGTCTGTCCAGGGCGGTCAGCAGCCCCGCCCAACTCCCGTCGGCCCGGCACCGCGCGGTGATCTCCGGCAGCCGGCGGGCGTCCTCGGGGGTGAGCAGGTCCGCGACGTTCTGTCCCACGGCCTCGGGGGCGGGGTAGTCCAGCAGCCGCTCGGCGTCCCTGGTCCACCCCGTCACCGTCCCGTGGGCGTCGAGCAGCAGGGGAGCGGCATCGGCCACGTCGAACCGGTGCCGCGCGGTGTCGTGCTCCTCCTGTGCGCCCACGGACGACCTCTCTGTCGCTGAGAGTGGTCTATCACCTCTTCGCATCATCTTCACCCGGTACGTCGGGAGTGCGCCTACGGGGAGGAGCGGAACGGTGGGGTGGCGGGCGCAGGCGCGTGGTGGGTTGACCGCGCAGTTCCCCGCGCCCCCGGGTGGTTACCGGCGCAGTACCTCTGCCAGCACTCCCAGTGCCGAACCGAGTTCCTCCGCCGTGATCGTCAGCGGAGGCGCCAGCCTGATCGTCGAACCGTGGGTGTCCTTGACGAGGATTCCCTCGCGCATCAACAGCTCGCTGATCTCGCGGCCCGTGCCGATCGCCGGGTCGACGTCGATGCCCGCCCACAGACCCCGGGCGCGGAAGCCGACGACGCCCTTGCCGACCAGGCCGGCCAGGCCGTCCCGCAGGACCGACCCCAGCTCGGCCGCCCTGCGCTGGAACTCGCCCGTCTCCAGCAGCTCGACCACCGCCGTGCCCACCGCCGCCGCCAGCGGGTTGCCGCCGAAGGTCGAGCCGTGTTCGCCCGGGCGCAGTACGGCGAGGACGTCACGGCGGGCGACCACCGCTGAGACCGGGACGATGCCGCCGCCCAGCGCCTTGCCCAGGAGCAGGACGTCGGGGACGACCCCTTCGTGCTCGACGGCCAGCGTGCGGCCCGTGCGGCCGAGGCCCGACTGGATCTCGTCCGCGACGAAGAGGCAGCCCTTGCGGCGGGTCAGCTCCCGCACCCCGGCCAGGTAGCCGTCGTCGGGGATGACCACGCCCGCCTCGCCCTGGATCGGCTCAAGGAGCACCGCGGCCGTCGTCTCGTCGACCGCCGCCTCCAGCGCCGCGAGGTCGTTGTACGGGACCACCCGGAAGCCCGGCGTGAAGGGGCCGAAGCCCGCCCTCGCCGTCTCGTCCGTGGAGAACGACACGATGGTCGTCGTACGGCCGTGGAAGTTCTCCGCAGCGACCACGATCGTGGCCTGGTCGGCGGGGACGCCCTTCACCTCGTACGCCCACTTGCGGGCCACCTTGATGCCGCTCTCCACCGCCTCCGCGCCGGTGTTCATCGGCAGCACCATGTCCAGCCCCGTCAGCTGGGCCAGGCGCTCCGCGAACTCGGCGAGCCGGTCGTTGTGGAAGGCCCGTGAGGTGAGTGTCAGGCGGTCCAGCTGCCGGTGGGCCGCCTCGATCAGGGCCGGGTGGCGGTGGCCGAAGTTGAGGGCGGAGTACCCAGCCAGCATGTCCAGGTACCGGCGGCCCTCCACGTCCTCGACCCAGGTGCCCTCGGCACGGGCGACGACCACGGGCAGCGGGTGGTAGTTGTGCGCGAGGACCGGCTCCTCGGCGCTGATGAGATCGGCGGAGGAACGCGTGCTTACGGGTGCGGTCATGAGCGGATCTCCTGGGTGCAGCACTTGATGCCGCCGCCGGCCTTGTGGAGCTCGGACAGGTCGACGGGGACGGGGACGTAGCCGTGGTCGTCGAGGCGCACGGCGAGGGCCTCGGCCTGCGGGGCGATGAAGACGTGCCGGCCGTCGGACACGGAGTTCAGGCCGAACGCCATGGCGTCGTCACGGGTCGCGAGCACCGCGTCCGGGTACAGCCGTGCGAGTACCTCGCGACTGCCCGGCGAAAAGGCCTCCGGGTAGTACACGATGTTGTTGCCCTCGGCGGAGTCGTCGATGACGAACAGCGCGGTGTCCAGGTGGTAGAAGTGCGGGTCCACCAGCGTCAGGCTGATCACCGGGTGGCCGAAGAACTCCTGCACCTCGCGGTGAGCCTCGCGAGTCGTCCGGAACCCGGTTCCGGCCAGGACGTACCGGCCCGTCCAGACGAGGTCGCCCTCGCCCTCGCAGACCGCCACGGGACGGTGGACGTCGTAGCCCGCAGTCTTGAACCACAGGTCGTAGTGCGTGGACTCGGGGCGCCGCTCGGGCGCGTGGAAGAGGGAGCCGAAGACGCGGCCGCCGACGACGACCGCCGAGTTCGCGGCGAAGACCATGTCCGGGAGACCGGGGACCGGCTCCACGGCATCGATGGTGTGACCGTGGTTCTCGTAGGCACGGATCAGCGTCCGCCACTGCTCGTGAGCGAGATCCACGTCGACATGGGTGTCGGGATGCATCCACGGGTTGATCGCGTACTGCACGGCGAAGTGTCTGGGTTCGCAGACCAGGAAACGCCGTTGGCGCTGCACACGGGAGTCGGACACAGAGGGGTTCCTCCGCTTCCTGCGGTGTCTACTGAGGGTTGACACCACGGTAGGAAGTGACCGGCATGCCCGACAAGCAACATGGCTTGCGTGTCTGCGCAGGAACGCTGCGTGTTCGGCCGGGAAAACGCAGGTCTGCTGCGTTTGCCGACTACGCGTCAGGCGCGGGCTGACTCGCGCCCGCCTCGGGGCTTTCCGGGAGCAGATGGGACAGCACCATCACACTGATCGTCTTCCGGATGAAGGGCTCGACCCGGATGCGTTCCAGCACCTCCTCGAAGTGCTCCACGTCCCGCGCCCGCACATGCAGCAGCGCGTCCGCGCCCCCGGTCACCGTCATCGCCGCGGTGATCTCCGGATGGTTGCGCACCACCTCCGCGAGCCGCCGCGGCGGGGCCGCGCCCTCGCAGTACACCTCGACGTACGCCTCGGTGCGCCAGCCCAGCGCCCACGGCTCCACCGTGGCCGTGAACCCGGTGATCACCCCCGTGTCCCGCATCCGGTCCACCCGCCGCTTCACCGCCGTGGCGGACAGCCCGACCGCGGCGCCGATCTCGGCGAAACTGGTCCTGGCGTTCGCCATCAGCGCGGTGACGATCTTCCGGTCGAGCTCGTCGAACGGCGTGGGCCTGCTGTTCATGTCGGCACTGTATCCAGCGGGGACGTCCGCGCCTTTGCACATGTCCAGTCGTACGAATTACTCCTACACTCCGGGTTCATGCTGCGCGCCCTGGCTGTCGACGACGAACGCCCCTCGCTGGAGGAACTGCTCTACCTCCTGAGCGCCGACCCCCGGATCGGCAGCGTGGAGGGCGCCGGGGACGCCACCGAGGCGCTGCGCCGCATCAACCGCGCCCTGGAGTCGGGACCGCACGGGCCCGAGGCGATCGACGTGGTCTTCCTCGACATCAACATGCCCGGCCTCGACGGCCTCGACCTCGCCCGGCTGCTGACCGGCTTCGCCAAGCCGCCGCTCGTCGTGTTCGTCACCGCCCACGAGGACTTCGCCGTCCAGGCCTTCGACCTCAAGGCCGTCGACTACGTCCTCAAACCGGTCCGCAAGGAACGTCTGGCGGAGGCCGTCCGCCGCGCTGCCGAACGCCTCGGCAGCGCGCCCCGCATCCCCGTGCACGAACCCGACCCCGACCACATACCCGTGGAACTCGGCGGGGTGACCCGGTTCGTCGCCGTCGACGACATCACTCACGTCGAGGCCCAGGGCGACTACGCCAGGCTGCACACCGACCGGGGCAGCCACCTCGTACGCATCCCGCTGTCCACCCTGGAGGAGCGCTGGCGCTCCCGCGGCTTCGTCCGCATCCACCGCCGCCACCTGGTCGCCCTGCGCCACATCGGCGAACTCCGCCTGGACGCGGGCACGGTGAGCGTCCTCGTCGGCGGCGAGGAACTCCAGGTCAGCCGCCGCCACACGCGCGAGCTGCGGGACCTGCTGATGAGGAGGCCCTGACCGTGCCGCACCAGGACCCCGTGGAGCGGCGCGTCGTCGTCACCGGCCCGCCCCGCCGCAGCCGCCCCGCCTCCGGCTACTACCGGCCGCGCACCGAGATCGACGAACAGACCACCCTCGGCCACACCTACGTCCGCACCCTGATGCGCACCCAACTGCGCGCCGGCCTCGCGGCGTTCGCCTTCCTGGGACTGCTCGTCGGCCCGCTGCCGCTGCTCTTCGCGGCGATGCCGGACGCCCACCGCCTCGAATGGGCCGTCCTCGGCTTCTGCCTCTACGCCCCACTCGTCCTGCTGGCCCGCTGGTACGTGCGCCGCGCCGAACGCAACGAACGGGACTTCGTGCGCCTGGTCGAGGACCGATGAACCCCAGCTACTCGGTGCCCGCCGTCGCCCTGGTGGTCGTGGCCACGGTCCTCGTCGGCGCCTTCGGCCTGCGCATCTCCCGCACCACCTCCGACTTCTACGTCGCCTCCCGCACCGTCGGCCCCCGCCTCAACGCGGCCGCCATCAGCGGCGAATACCTCTCCGCCGCCTCCTTCCTGGGCATCGCGGGCCTGGTCCTCGTCCAGGGCCCGGACATGCTCTGGTACCCGGTCGGCTACACGGCGGGCTACCTCGTCCTGCTCCTGTTCGTCGCCGCCCCGCTGCGCCGCTCCGGCGCCTACACCCTCCCCGACTTCGCCGAGGCCCGGCTCGCCTCCCAGGCCGTGCGCCGGCTCGCGGGCGCCTTCGTCGTCGGCGTCGGCTGGCTCTATCTGCTGCCCCAACTCCAGGGCGCCGGACTGACGTTGACCGTGCTGACCGGGGCGCCCCAGTGGCTCGGCGGAGTGATCGTCGCGGTGGTCGTGGTCGCCACCGTCGCCGCGGGCGGCATGCGCAGCATCACCTTCGTGCAGGCCTTCCAGTACTGGCTCAAACTCACCGCCCTCCTGGTCCCCGCCCTCTTCCTGATCCTGGCGTGGCAGGGCGACGGCGCCCCCAGCCACGCCTTCGACGAACCGGCCACCTTCCGCGAACAGCGCGTCGTGCGCGTCGACTCCGGCCTCGACCTCAAGCTGGAGAGCCCCCTGACCGTCACGGTCAGCGGCACCGTCGACGGCCTCCCGCACGAGGACCAAGAGCTCCGACTCCCCGCCGGGACCCACCACATCGCCAAGGACACCCGCCTCACCTTCGCCGAGGGCACCACCGTCCCCGCCGCCGACCGCGGCACCAGCGACGGCATGTCGACCTCCCTCGCCGCGGGCCGCGAGGAACGGCCCCTGTACGCCACGTACGGACTGATCCTCGCCACCTTCCTCGGCACCATGGGCCTGCCGCACGTCGTCGTCCGCTTCTACACCAGCCCGCACGGTGTCGCCGCCCGCCGCACCACCGTCGCCGTCCTCGGCCTGATCGGCTGCTTCTACCTCCTGCCACCCGTCTACGGCGCCCTCGGCCGCCTCTACACCCCCGAACTCACCCTCACCGGTGACGCCGACGCTGCCGTCCTGCTGCTCCCCGAGCGGATGATCGGCGGCCTCGGCGGCGACCTGCTGGGCGCGCTGGTGGCGGGCGGCGCCTTCGCCGCGTTCCTGTCCACGGCCTCCGGACTGACGCTGGCCGTGGCGGGCGTGCTCACCCAGGACGTCCTGCCGACGCGCGGGGTACGGCACTTCAGACTCGGCACCGCGCTCGCGATGTGCGTGCCGCTCGCCGCGAGCGTCCTGGTCGGCGGTCTCCCGGTCGCCGACGCCGTGGGCCTGGCCTTCGCGGTCTCCGCCTCCTCCTTCTGCCCGCTGCTCGTGCTCGGCATCTGGTGGTGGCGGCTGACCCCGCCCGGCGCCGCCGCGGGCATGCTCGTCGGCGGCGGCTCCGCGTTCGTCGCCGTGGCCGCGACCATGGCCGGGTTCCCGGCCACCGGCCCCCTGCACGCCCTGCTCGCCTGGCCCGCCCTCTGGTCGGTACCGCTCGGCTTCCTCACCATGGTGCTGGTGTCCCTGGCCACCACGAGCCGGGTACCGGCGGGCACGGCCGCGATCCTGGCCCGCTTCCATCTGCCGGAGGAACTGCGGACGGAGGTGAAGGCGTGAGCGGATTCCTCGCGGGCCTGTGCGTGGCGATCCTCCCGCTGCTGGCCACCGGCTTCTGGCTCGGCCGTCGCACGGCCCGCCCGCAGAACCTGGGCGGCCTCGGCACCCCCGTCGAACACGCCACCTTCGAGACCCTGCACACCGCCTCCCTGGCCGCACCCCCGCTGCGGGCCGGGCTGACGGAGGAGACCGCCCGCAAGTCGGCCCGCCGGCTGCGCTCCCTGCTCGGCACCGACGCGCTCTGCCTCAGCGACCAGAAACAGGTCCTGGTCTGGGACGGCGTGGGCGGCCACCACCGCACCGAGATCATGGAACGCCTCGCCGCACCGCTGGAGACCGGCCGCGGCGAGGCCTTCCCGCTGACCTGCGACACCCCGGACTGCCCGGTCCGCTGGGCCGTCGTGGCCCCGCTCACCGTCGACGACCGCGTCCACGGCGCCCTGGTCGCCTGCGCGCCCCGTGAGTCGGCCGTCCTGGTCCGCGCCGCCGGAGAGGTCGCCCGCTGGGTCAGCGTCCAACTGGAGTTGGCCGATCTGGACCAGTCCCGCACCCGGCTGATCGAGGCCGAGATCAAGGCACTTCGGGCCCAGATCTCCCCGCACTTCATCTTCAACTCGCTCGCGGTGATCGCCAGTTTCGTCCGCACCGACCCCGAGCGCGCCCGCGAACTGCTCCTGGAGTTCGCCGACTTCACCCGCTACTCGTTCCGCAGGCACGGCGACTTCACCACCCTCGCCGACGAACTCCACGCCATCGACCACTACTTGGCGCTGGTGCGGGCACGCTTCGGCGACCGCCTCTCCGTCACCCTGCAGATCGCCCCCGAGGTGCTGCCGGTGGCGCTGCCGTTCCTGTGTCTGCAGCCCCTGGTGGAGAACGCCATCAAGCACGGCCTGGAGGGCAAGGCCGACAAGTGCCACCTCCAGATCACCGCCCAGGACGCCGGCGCCGAAGCCCTCGTCGTCATCGAGGACGACGGCGCCGGAATGGACCCGGTCCTGCTCCGCCGTATCCTCGCCGGCGAGGTCAGCCCCTCGGGGGGCATCGGACTGTCCAACGTCGACGACCGGCTCCGCCAGGTGTACGGGGACTCCTACGGCCTCGTCATCGAGACCGCCATGGGCGCGGGCATGAAAATCACCGCCCGGGTGCCCAAGTACCAGCCGGGCGTGCACTCGGCGGGCCGTCTCGGCGACGGCTGAGTCCGAGGTGCTGCAGGGTCAGGTGCTGCGGGTTCGGTGCTGTTGGTTCAGGTGCTGCGCGTGGCGACCATCCCGAGGGTGATCAGGCCCAGCACGACCCAGCCGAACCACAGCCAGCCGTTGCTGCCGAGTGCCACCGTGTAGGCCGTCACCGCGACGAGTCCGCCGACGGTGAGCACCCCCATCGTTCTGGTCGAGCCGTCCGTCGAACCGGTACCGGGCATCGCGACACCCTCCTCAGGATTCGTCTCCCTCCATGGTGCCCCCGTTCTGCCTGCGGACGGTGCACACGACAAAATGAGTGCCGTTCTTCCAGGGACCCTCACTGGTCCAGGAGCCCGCCGTGTAGACGGACGGATCGAAGCCGTAGTCGCCCGGCGGCACGTCCCGCGCGCACGCCGTGTCCGATTCGGTCCGTGCCTCGGGCAGCGTGACGTCCGGGGCCAGTCGGGTGAATCCGAGCACCTGCTCGTCGTAGGAGCCCGCGCAGGACACCAGCCGTGCGTCCCGGTTGGTGCGCACGTCCAGGCAGTCGCGCCGCTGCATGGTCGCCGTGTCCGCGAACGCCGAGCCCAGTGCGCGATGCGAGCCGATCGGCCCGTACAGCGGCCCGCTCGCGCCCAGCACCAGACAGGCGGTGCGCCGGCCCGCGGCCTCGAAGCCCCCGTCGGTCGGCACGACGGCCTGGCTACGGACGTCCGCGAGCCGCTCCCGGATCTCCCGCGTCCGCTCCTCGCACTTCACCGCCCCCGTCCGCCGCGCCTCCGCTGCCGAGGCCGCCGCCGCGAACCCCGTGACCTGGCCGTCCGGGGCCGTGGCGCAGGTGGGGTCCGGCTTCAGCCGAGGCGTCCCCCGGAAACGCTCCGAACCCGGCCAGTCGGCGATGACACAGTCGCCGTCCCGCAACGGCTTCGACAGCCCGACGTCCTCGCCGTACGGCTGCCGGGCGCTCACGGTCCCGCCCGGGCCGCCGCTGTCCGGCGACCGGTCGGCCATGGCGTACCACACACCGCCCAGGGCCAGCAGGAGCCCGAGTCCGCAGGCGAGCAGGGCCCGCAGGGCGTGTGAGCGCTCCCGCCGCCGACGTCCGCCCTGCTGGGGCGGGGGTACGAAGGGCGTGGCCCCGGTGGGGGGCCGGTGCCCGTTCACCGGCGGTGCGGGCGGCGGCACCCGCACCGCCGCCCAGGGCGGCTGGGAACCGAGGTCGGTCTGCGTCCGGGCGTACGGCTCGGCCTGCGGTATCACGATCTCCGACAGCGCGGCCTCCGTCTCCGCCGCCGACAGCCGCCGGTCCGGGTCCTTCGCGAGCAGCGCCCCGAGCACGGGACCCAGCGCACCGGCGCGCACGGCCGGACGCGGCTCGTCCATGACGACCGCGGTGACCTCGGCGAGGTGCGACTCGCGCTCGAAGGGGCCCACGCCCTCCACCGCGTGGTAGAGCGTGCAGCCCAGCGAGAACAGGTCCGCGGCCGGGGTGGGTGCCCCGCCCGTGGCACGCTCCGGCGCCAGAAAGCCCGAGGTGCCCACCAGCACCGACGCCAGGGTGTACCGGGTCTCCCCGGCATCCGGCTGCACGGAGATGCCGTAGTCGGCGAGCAGGACGCGCCCGTACGGCGATCCCGAGCGGTCCGGTGCGAGCAGGATGTTCGCCGGCTTCACGTCCCGGTGCATCACGCCCCGCTGGTGCCCGGCGGTCAGCGCGTCCAGCACGGCCAGGCCGATGCGGGCGCACTCGGCCGGGGCGAGCGGGCCGTGCGCGTCGACCAGGTCGCGCAGGTCCATGGCCTCGGCCACGTACTCCATGACGATCCACGGCAGTCCGTCGTGCTCCAGCACGTCGTGCACGGTCACCACGTGCGGGTGGCCGCGCAGCCCGGCCGCGTGCCGGGCCTCGGCGCGGGCCCGGGCCACCCGGGCCTCCCGCTCGTCGGCGGCCTCGACCGGGTCACGGAACACGATCTCCTTGAGCGCGACCTCACAGGCGAGTCTCTGGTCGTGGGCGAGCCACACATGGCCCATGCCGCCGCTGCCGAGCGGGTTCAGCAGCAGATACCGGCCGGCGATGACCCGGCCCACTCCCGACGTCGGTGATCCTGAAGGCATCCGGTGACTCTCCGGTTCTGCGGGGCGCTACGTGGCGACGGTGCTGCTCGGCCCGTCGTTGGCGGGCGCGCTGGTGGCGGGCCGGGTGGTCGTGGGATCGCCGCTCGCCGGTGCGCTGGTGACGGGGGCGCTGGTCGTCGACGGCGGTGGCGTCGAGGGCGGCGGTGGTGGCGGTGGTGCGCTGCTGGGGTGCGGATTGCCGGCCGGAGACGACCTCGTGGAGGGCGGCGGGCTCGGCGGGCCGCTGGACTTCTCGGGGGACGGCGAGGCCGTAGCCGTACTCGACGAGGGCGGCGACGACGGCTTCCCGGGCTTGCCGCTCGACGAGGACGGAGGCGCCGAGGAGGACTTGCCGGGCTTGCCGCCGGCTCCCGACGATCCCGGCGCCCCGGACGAGCCGGATGAGCCTGACGGCGGCGGGGTGCCGGTGGGCGGTGTCTTCGTCCCGGAGGACGGCGGCGGGGGAGTGGTCGTCGGCCCGTGCGTCCTGCCGGAGGGGTTCGTGCCGCCCCCGGTCATGGTCAGCATCACGTACCGCCCGAACGGCAGTTCCGCCCCCGCGGGCGGATCGGTCGCCGTGACCTTCGCGCTGTCGGGCGGCACTGCCCGCCCGGCGTACCCGGCCGCCAGCCCGGCGTCGATCAGCTCCCGACGGGCACGCGCGAAGGTCGTCCCGGCGAGGTCCGGCACCGCTCGCGGCTTCTTCGTGTCGAAGGTGGTGTCCTTCTCACCAGTCGTGCCGGCCGGCCGGATGATGCCGCGGGCGGGTTCCCCTATGTCGACGAGAGCGATCCGTTCCACTTTCCGTGGAGCGGGCTTCACGGCGACCACCGCGTCCCGCTCGTATCCCGCCCACTTCTTGTTGCCGTCCTCGAACCGGACGGAAATCCGGCTGGTGTCACCCTCGAAGGGGCGCAGTGGATTTCCGCACGAACACTTCACAGCCGGAAGTCCCTGTTCGTCGACGAGAATCGCGATTCCCGCCTGAAGCAGGGAGTTGTACGGGACGGCCTTTTCCTTCTTGTAGTCGTGGTTCTCGACGAGAGTGTCGTGACGCAGCAGAACCGGTGTGAGTCGGTCCAGATAGTCCGGAATCCCGTCGGTGCCGATGTTCAGCACGCGGGCCCACGCCTGTGCCTTCGTGTGATTCCTGGGATCGGTGAGAAATCGTTCGAGTTTTGCGACGTCACAGACGGTCGGCTGTTTGCTGCCACCGTAGAGCCCGGGTGTGTCTCCCTGCTGGAGACTTCCCTGCACGGGCCGCGACCGCACGGCGGCGTCCTGGCCCAGGCCGCTGTTCTCGTCGAAGAACGGCGCGAGCGACGGCACATGGGCGGCGACCGCCTTGACCGCCGTCATCGGAGCGGCATGGTCGCAGCCGCTCACCAGCAGCGTGAATATCGCCAGTAAGGCGATCCTGTGCATAAATGCGCGAAGTGTCATCACCGCTCCCCCCGGCGGTTTCCCCAACGCGCTTCATGCTACTGAATGCTCCAGAAAGGCGAAGCCGTTAACGACCCTGTGCGTTCAATGAGGCCAAATATGCGTTGTAGGCCTCGAGTTCCTTGTCACCGTCCCGGTCGGCGGCCCGGTCCGAGCGCTTGGCCTGCCGCTGTTCGGAGCCATACCACTGGAAGAGCAGCGCGATCAGTACCAGTACGGAGGGAACCTCGCTGAACGCCCAGGCGATACCGCCCGCGTAGTTCTGGTCGGAGAGCGCGTCGATACCGAGCGAGGCCGGCGGGTTCTTGAAGGTCTCCACCATGGGCTCGGACGCCATCATCAGCGCGATGCCGAAGAACGCGTGGAACGGCATCCCCGCGAACAGCTCCAGCATCCGCATCAGATAGCCCGGCCGCTGCGGCCCGGGGTCGACGCCGATGATCGGCCAGAAGAACACGACACCGACGGCGAGGAAGTGCACCATCATCGCGACGTGCCCGGTCTTCGACCCCATCAGGAAGTCGAACACGGGCGTGAAGTACAGCCCGTACAGGCTCGCGATGAACAGCGGAATCGTGAACGCCGGATGCGTGATGATCCGCATGTACCGGCTGTGCAGCAGCGCGAGCAGCAGCTCACGCAGCCCCCTGCGCCCCTTACCCGCGACGGGCAGTGCCCGCAGGGCGAGGGTGACCGGGGCCCCGAGCAGGATGAGGATCGGCGACAGCATGCTGATCACCATGTGCTGCACCATGTGCACGCTGAACATGACCATGCCGTAGTCGTTCAGCCCGGTGCACATCATCAGCCCGATGGACAGCACACCGGCGACGTAGGAGACGGTCCGCCCCGCGGACCACGTGTCCCCGCGCCGCCGCAGCCGCACCACGCCCCACACGTACAGACCGAGTCCGAGCAGACAGGCGACCAGGAAGAACGGGTCAGTGGACCACTGAAGGCCCCGCCCCAGCGTGAACGGCGGCAGATCCATGGTCATGCCGTGCCCGCTGTGATCCATGCCGGCGGCTCCTGATTCGTGGGGGGTTGTGCGTTTCCTGCCGTCCCAGACTAGAACCGCCCCCGGCGACCGCTGTCACCGGGGGCAAGTGGACCCACCTCTTATAGGGGCGCGGGGCTGTGTCGATCTGCGGCTCCGCCGCGTGGGCGCGACAAGCCACAACGGACCCGCACCCGCGGGACGGCTAAAGCACGCACTCCGCTTCCGCGTACCGGTCCTCCGGCACCGTCTTCAGCGTCTCGACCGCCTCCGCGAGCGGCACCATCACGATGTCCGTGCCCCGGAGCGCGGTCATGTGCCCGAACTCCCCGCGGTGCACGGCCTCCACCGCATGCCAGCCGAACCGGGTGGCGAGCACGCGGTCGTACGCGGTCGGCGTGCCCCCTCGCTGCACATGCCCCAGGATGACGGGCCGGGCTTCCTTCCCCAGCCGCTGCTCCAGCTCGATGGACAGCAGGTTGGCGATCCCGGCGAACCGCTCGTGCCCGTAGATGTCCTTGGCGCCCTCGTCGAACGCCATGGACCCGGCCGCGGGCTTGGCACCCTCGGCCACCACGACGATGGCGAACCGCTTGCCCGCCTCGAACCGCTCCCCGACCCGCCGCGCCAACTCCTCGATGTCGAAGGGGCGTTCCGGTACGACGATGGCGTGCGCGCCGGCCGCCATGCCGGAGTGCAGCGCTATCCACCCGGTGTGCCGCCCCATGACCTCGACGACGAGGACCCGCTGGTGGGACTCGGCGGTGGTCTTGAGCCGGTCGAGCGCCTCGGTGGCGACACCGACCGCGGTGTCGAAACCGAAGGTGACATCGGTGACCGCGATGTCGTTGTCGATGGTCTTCGGCACACCCACGATCGGCAGACCGGCGTCGGACATCAGCCGGGCCGCCTTGAGCGTGCCCTCACCGCCGATCGGGATGATCGCGTCGAGCCCGAGCTCCTCGACATGCCCCTTCGCCCGCTCCACGCCGTCCCGCAGATGGGAGGGCTGCACCCGGGAGGAACCGAGGATCGTGCCGCCGCGGGCGAGGATGCCGCCGACGGCGTCGAGGTCGAGCTTGAGGTAGTCGCACTCCAGGAGGCCTTTCCAGCCGTCCCGGAAACCGATGACCTCGTCGCCGTGGTCGGCGACGGCCCGGTGGACGACGGACCGGATGACGGCGTTCAGGCCGGGGCAGTCGCCGCCGGACGTGAGGACACCAATACGCATAGCCCGAACAACCTTCTCACCGAGTCGACGTGGGTCGGATCCGGACCACGTCGTCCGGCTCGAACCCCGCCAGAGTAGCGGCACGAGGGGGCGGGGCCGTAGCGTGCGTCCGCCTGCTGGACGGGTCCGCTCACCTGTGCGGACCCGTCGACAGACGGGCCGTTTGCGCCGAGCTGAACAGCTGGTGTCGTCGCAGGTCAGGCAGGCTGCTGCGCGGATGCGATGCGCTCGCTGCGCAGGGCCTCGTACCAGCGGTCGTCGGTCGGCGGCAGGGCGTTCACGTCGAGCGCCAGCTTCAGCAGCAGGTCGGCGATGAGCGGATTGCGCGCGAGGACCGGTCCGTGCATGTACGTACCGAAGACCGTGTCGTTGTACGCCCCCTCCGTGCCGTCCCCGGTGCCGTTGCCGTTGCCCAGGCGGACGTTGGCGAGCGGGCGGGCGGTGGGGCCGAGGTGGGTGATGCCCTGGTGGTTCTCGAAGCCGGTCAGCGGCGGCAGGCCGAGGCGCGGGTCGATGTCGCCGAGCACGTCGCCGACGCACCGCGCGCCCTCGCCGCGCGTGGAGACCACGTCGAGCAGGCCGAGGCCGGGCTCGCGCTGGCCGAGGTCGTTGATGAACTCGTGGCCGAGGATCTGGTAGCCGGCGCAGACGGAGAAGACGATCGCGCCGTTGCCGACGGCCCGGTGCAGACCGCCGTCCCTGCGCAGCCGCTCGGCCGCGAGCCGCTGGGGCCGGTCCTCGCCGCCGCCGATCAGGTAGATGTCGCCGGAGGTCGGGATCGGCTGGTCGCTGCGCACGTCCAGGCGGGCCACGTCGAGGCCGCGCTGACGGGCCCGGCGCTCGACGACCAGGACGTTGCCCTGGTCGCCGTAGGTGCTGAGCAGGTCGGGGTAGATCCAGACGATCCGCAGTTGGTTGTCGCTCACAAAAGTCCCCTGTGTCTCAGTTGCCGACGCGGCGGCGCAGGTCCTGGAAGGCGGTGTAGTTCGCGATGACCTCGATGCGGCCGGGCGGGCTCATCGACACGGCCTGGTCGAGGTTGTCGCAGACCTGGAAGTTCTGGTTCGCGACCTCCAGGCGGACCGCGAGGTCGAGCTTGCGGTCGCCGACCACGCAGATCGGGTGGCCGGTCAGCCGGGTGTAGTCGACGTCCCACAGCCAGGAGGTGTCGGTGCCGTCGGCGCCGCGGGCGTTGACGGAGAGGATCACCGGGGTCGGCGGCGGGTCGATCAGGCTGAACGTTTCGAGCCAGCCTGCCGGGTTCTTCGCGAGCAGCAGGCGCAGGTCGCGCTGCTGGAACTGGACGACGTCGTAGCGCCCGGCGACGGCCTGTACCTGGTACATGCGTTCCAGGGCGACCTGGGGCGGCACGCCGAAGACGGCGGCGACGGCGGCGGAGGAGGCGGCGTTGGCCTTGTTGGCGCGGCCGGGCAGCTGGAGGTGGATGGGCCAGGCGGACCCGTGCGGGTCGAGGACGTGGTCGCCGGAGAGCGCCCAGCTCGGTGTGGGGCGCCGGAACCCGCATTCACCGCAGAACCAGTCGTCGCCGGGCCGCTGCATCACGCCGCCGCAGGACGGGCAGGACCAGGCGTCGTCCTTCCACATCTGTCCGGCGGCGACCCAGATGACGTTGGGGGAGGAGGAGGCGGCCCACACGACGAGCGGGTCGTCGGCGTTGGCTACCACGACGGCCTTGCTGCCCGCCAGCCCCTCGCGCCAGTTCTCCGCGAGCATGCGGGTCTCGGCGGCGCGGTCGAGCTGGTCGCGGGAGAGGTTCAGCAGGGCGATGCACTTGGGGTCGGTGTCGCGGGCCACGCCCGCGAGGTACTTCTCGTCGACCTCGATCACGCCGTACCGGGCGTCCGAGCCGCCCGCGAGGGCGGAGGTGATGCCGGCGGGCATGTTGGCGCCGAGCGCGTTGGAGACGACGGGTCCGGCGGCGCCCAGTGCCTCGGCGATGAGCCGGGTGGTGGTGGTCTTTCCGTTGGTCGCCGAGACGAGGACGACGTCCAGGTGCTGGGCGAGCCGCGCGAGGAGGTCGGGGTCGAGTTTGAGGGCCACCTTGCCGCCGATGACCGAACCGCTGCCGCGACCCGCGGCTCGGGATGCCGCAGCGACGGCCTTGCCCGCCGTCACGGCGAGCTTGGCCCGCGGCGAGAGCGGGTCCGAGTTGGCTGTCATCAGATCTCGATCCTCCTTGCGTACGCGCCGCGACTCTGCCTCCGGCCACGTGGTGTGGACCTCAGCCTATCGAGATCCGTAGGCACTCCCGAATCGCCGTACCCTTGCGGCCATGCGAAACGGCTCCATTCCGGGCACCCATGGCCGAGTCCGGCCCCTCACCCTGCTCGGCGGCAGCGTCCTGCACGAACCCTGCGGGGCCGTGTCCGACTTCGGACCGGAACTGGCGGCGCTCGTGGAGGACTTGTTCGCGACGATGTACGCGGCCGAGGGCGTGGGCCTCGCGGCGAACCAGATCGGCGTGCCGCTGCGCGTGTTCGTCTACGACTGCCCGGACGACGAGGACGTCCGCCACGTCGGCCATGTGGTCAACCCCCGCCTGGTGGAGACGGACGGCATCGTCCTGCGGGGCCCGGAGGGCTGCCTGTCCCTGCCGGGCCTGGAGGCGGGGACGGAACGCCACGACCACGCGGTGGTGGAGGGCTTCACGGCGACGGGCGAGCCCGTGACGATCCACGGCACGGGCTTCTTCGCCAGGTGCCTGCAGCACGAGATGGACCACCTGGAGGGCAGGGTCTACGCGGACCACTTGAAAGGTTGGCGCAAGCGCAAACTCATGCGAGAAGTGACCAGATCTTCCTGGCGCCGGGACAGCTGATCACCCTAGGGGCGCGGGGCTGTATCGATATGCGGCTCCGCCGCGTGGGCGCGACGAGTCCCCACCGGGCCGCATCCGACATGCAACCGTCAGAACCCCGGCCCCCCCACCTTGTCCCCCACCGCAGCGAGCCGCCCCCACAGCAGATCCGCCATGTTCCGTACCAATTCGGCGCGGGGGCACGGCCGTTCCCCCAGCCACCAGTCACCGGCCGCGTACATCATCCCGACGATCCCGTGGCCCCACACCCGGGCCAGCAGCTGGCTCCCGGGTCCGAGGTCCAGCCGCTCCTCGATGACCTGCCCCAACTCTTCACCCATCCTGCGCAACAACGGCGCGGAATGCTGGCCGACATCGAACCCCTGGTCCCCGACCTGGCTCCCCTCGGAGGGGTGCATCAGGAACCGGTACACCTGGGGGCGGGCCTCGATCGCGGCCAAGTACGTGTCCAGGGTCGCCTCGACCCGCTCACGCCGCTCCGCGGGAGCGTCCAACGCCGCCCGGAGCGAAGCCAGGAGAGCGTCGGTGTGCCGCATGGCGAGGGCGGCGTAGAGTCCCCCCTTGTCACCGAAGTGCCGGTACAGGATCGGCTTGGTGATGCCTGCTTCGGCGGCGATCGCGTTCATAGAGGCCTGCGGCCCGTCGCGCAGCACCACTCTGTCCGCGGCCTCCAGCAGTTCGCGCCGGCGGCGGTCGGCGGACCGCTGCTGATCGGTCCGCTGTGTGGTGTCCATGAGCTCTCCCCACCCGTGCTGAATCGGTAACGCCTGCGCAAACTAACACCTGACAGGCGATTGGCATCGAACAGGCTGCTGACTGGCATCGGCAGTTGACTTTTCCTACCCGCGGGTAACAGACTCGCGTTACCGCTAGTAACATGTATATGTACCGCCGCTGGAGGGGACATGGCCGAGTTCACCATGGAGCTCAACGACGAACAGAAGGAGGTCCGGGACTGGCTGCACGGCTTCGCCGCCGACGTCATCCGCCCCGCGGCCGCCGAATGGGACGAGCGCGAGGAGACTCCCTGGCCGGTCATCCAGGAGGCCGCGAAGGTAGGCATCTACTCCCTCGACTTCTACGCCCAGCAGTACTTCGACCCCACCGGGCTCGGTATCCCGATGGCGATGGAGGAGCTGTTCTGGGGCGACGCGGGCATCGCCCTGTCGATCGTAGGCACCGGTCTCGCCGCTGTCGGCGTTCTCGCCAACGGAACCGAGGAGCAGATCGGCACCTGGATCCCCCAGATGTACGGCGACGCCAACGATGTCAAGGTCGCCGCCTTCTGCTCCTCCGAGCCGGACGCCGGTTCCGACGTGGCCTCCATGCGCACGCGTGCGGTGTACGACGAGGCCAAGGACGAGTGGGTGCTCAACGGCACCAAGACCTGGGCGACCAACGGCGGCATCGCCAACGTCCACGTCGTCGTCGCGGTCGTCGACCCGGAGATCGGCTCCAAGGGTCACGCGTCCTTCATCGTGCCGCCGAACACACCGGGCCTGTCCCAGGGGCAGAAGTTCAAGAAGCACGGCATCCGCGCCTCGCACACCGCCGAGGTCGTCCTGGAGGACGTGCGCGTCCCCGGCCACTGCCTGCTCGGTGGCAAGGAGAAGCTGGACCAGCGCCTGGCGCGGGCCCGGGAGCGCGCCAAGGCCGGCAACGGCGAGCGCGTGAAGAACGCGGCGATGGCCACGTTCGAGGCGTCGCGGCCTGCGGTGGGCGCCATGGCCGTGGGTACCGCTCGTGCCGCCTACGAGGTGGCCCTGGACTACGCGAAGACGCGTGAGCAGTTCGGGCGCCCGATCATCGACAACCAGGGTGTGGCCTTCCAGCTCGCCGACATGCGGACGTCCATCGACGCCGCCCGGCTCCTGGTCTGGCGTGCCTCCTGGATGGCGGTCAACGGCAAGCAGTTCACCGCGGCCGAGGGCTCGATGTCGAAGCTGTTCGCGAGCGAGACCGCCAAGACGGTCACCGCACAGGCGGTGCAGATCCTGGGCGGCAAC
Source organism: Streptomyces sp. NPDC031225 (assembly GCF_055570355.1). Classification (NCBI taxonomy): domain Bacteria; kingdom Bacillati; phylum Actinomycetota; class Actinomycetes; order Kitasatosporales; family Streptomycetaceae; genus Streptomyces; species Streptomyces sp. NPDC031225. The sequence continues at coordinate 157,454 of NZ_JBVIHJ010000017.1, forward strand.
GGCTACACGCGGGAGTACCCGGTGGAGCGCATGCACCGGGACGCGGCGATCTACACGATCTTCGAGGGCACGAGCGAGATCCAGCGCCTGGTGATTGCTCGGACGCTTTCGGGGATGTCCATTCGGTAGCCGGCGCGGCTGCGGGCGGGTGGGGGCTGGTCGCGCCCACGCGGCGGAGCCGCACATCGATACAGCCCCACGTCCCTGGTGGGTCAACTCACCTGTGCTTCAGAGGTGTGAGTTGCTCGATGTCGTAGCGGCTCCGAAGCGCCTCGATTGCCGTATGGTCCGGCGGGCCCCCGCCCCCCAGGATCTCCAGCAACTCCTCGAAGTACCGCTCGTGATCCGGCGGCGGGCTCGCCTGGAAGAAGATCTTCGCCGGGGTGTCCGTCGGGTTGGCGAAGGCGTGCGGGCAGCCCGGGGGCACGACGATCACCGTTCCCGGCGTGGCGCGTACCACGCGCTTGCCCGAACCCGACTGCCAGCGTTGCCAGTTGTCGGGGGTGCGCACCCGCGGCTCGAAGGCCAGGACGTCCAGTTCGCCTTCGAGGACGTAGAACAACTCCTCGCTGCGGGTGTGCACATGGGCTCCCACGTCGAAGCCGGGCGGGACGATCACCTCGAACGTGGACGCCGTGCGGGAGTGCGAACCGGTCACCTTGAAGGTCACGTGCTGCGCAGGCGTCTGTACGACCCTGCCGTGCCCCGGGGGGACCAGGAGCCCGTCGGGAGCCGTCACCACGTCACCGGGAGGGCCTCGGGTCCGCGGATCAACGCGCCCTTCCTGAACGGGACCTGCTCGGGCGGCACCGCCAGCCTCAGGCCCGGCAGCCGGTCGAGCAGCGCGTCGACCAGCAGTCCGGACTCCAGCCGGGCCAGCATCGCGCCGGGGCAGAAGTGCGGTCCGAAGCCGAAGGACACATGCGGGTTGGGGCTGCGGGCGAAGTCGATCGTCTCCGGGTACGGGAACACGTCGGGGTCCCGGTTCGCGGAGAGATACGACACGTAGACCGGGTCGCCCGCACGGATCCGTACGCCCGCGATCCCCACGTCCTCCAGGGCGATCCGGGACAGGCCGACCGCGTTGCGGTGCGGGATGTAGCGCAGCAGCTCGTCGATGGCCCGCGGGCGGATCTCCGGCTCGGCGCGCAGCTGTTCGGCCAGGCCGGGGCGGGTCAGCAGCAGGTAGAACATCTGGCCGCTGTTGTTCGTCACCGCCTCGCCGCCGATCTGCAGCAGCACCGCGAGTCCGACGGCCTCGTCGAGCGTCACCTCGCCGCGGCCCACGGCGGTGCCGAGCAGGGAGGCCACGTCCTCGCCGGAGCCGCCCTCCCTGAGCCCGATGAGGTCGGCGAAGTAGGCGCCCATCTCGCTCTTGGCCCTCTCGCTGGCCTTCGCGCCATGCGAGGACGACAGGATCAGCTGGGTCCAGATGTGCATACCCCGCCGGTCGGCGGCCGGGACACCCATCAGCTCGCAGATCACCGCGATGGGGAAGGGGCTCAGGACGGTGGCCGTGAGGTCCGCCGGCGGGCCGTCCTGCACCAGTTCGTCGACCAGTTCGTCCAGCATCCGCCGGGACCTCTCCCGGACCCGCTCCACGCCCTTCGCGGTGAACGCGGCGGCCACCGAGCGGCGCAGCCGGGTGTGGTCCGGCGGGTCGAGGAAACCGACCGCGCCGCGCTGCGGGATGAAGTGCGGCGCGAGCCGGGTGACCGGCTGGTCCATGACGGCCTCACGGCTGAAGCGCGGGTCGTTGGTCACCGTCCGCACGTCCTCGTACCGGGTGACCAGCCAGGCCCAGCCCTCGCCGTTGGGCAGTTGGATGCGGGTGACGGGGCCCTCACGCATCAGCTCGGTCAGCACCGGGTCGAAGTCGACGCCGTTCAGTTCGAGCGCCGGCCAGTGCCGGACGGGGGGCAGGAACTCGGTGATCGTCTCGTCGGTCATCTTCACGCCGTCTCGTCGGGGCGCTGCCAGCGGCCCAGGGACATTTCCGCGGTGATGCCGGGTCCGAACCCGGCCAGCAGTCCGCGCGCCCGGTCGCGCGGCCCGCCCTCCTCGAACAGCCGCCGCAGCGCGTCCAGTACGACGGCGCTGGCGATGTTCCCGTACTCGGTGAGCGTGGCCCGGCTGAACCGGAAGGCGTGCGGGTCGACCTGGAGGAACCTGCTGAGGTCGTCGAGTATGCGGGGACCGCCCGCGTGGATTATGTAGAAGTCCAGGTCGGCCGCGTCCCAGCCGTGCAGACCCGCGAGGTCCTGGAGCGCCGGGGCCAGTGGCTCCATGGTGGCCGGCACCCGCTTGTCCAGTTGGAAGTGGAAGCCGGTAGCCCGGACGTCGTACATGATCCACTCCTCGGTCTTGGGGATCAGGTACGAGCCGTTGCGCTCCAGCTCGATGCCCTCGCCGCCCCGGCCGCGCACCACGGCGGCGGCGATTCCGTCGCCGAACAGGCCGTTGGACAGCAGGTTGCCGATGCCGAGGTCGCCCGGCTGGTAGCACAGGGAGCAGAACTCGCAGGCCACGACCAGGGCGTTGGCCCCGGGGTAGGCCGTGCAGAAGTCGTGCGCCCGGTTGATCGCGGCACCGCCGGCCGCGCAGCCCAGCTGGGCTATGGGGAGCTGCCGGGTGGTGCTCTCGAAGTCCATCTCGTTGATCAGCCACGCCGTCAGCGAGGGCATCATGAAGCCCGTGCACGACACGTAGACGATCACATCGATGTCGGAGGTCAGGAGCTCCGCGTCGTCCAGGGCCCGCTGCACCACCGCGGGCACCCGCGCCTTCGCCTCCGTCACATAGACCTTGTTGCGCTCCTCGAACCCGGGATGCCTCAGCGTCTCCTCGACGGGCTGCACGATGTGCCGGGTGCGGACCCCGGTGTTCTCGATCAACCGCAGCGCCAGCGGCAGTTGAGGGTGATCGGCGTGCAGGGAACGCGCCAGCTCCAGCGTGTCCTCCATCGTGATCACGTACTCCGGGACGGACACCGAGGGTCTGCACAAAGTCGCCATGAACCGCCTGCCTTCACCTCAGAGACTGGTCCAGACCACAATCACCCGAGGGAACGGCGACTTCGCGCGGGATTACTCCGAACGTGCGATCACGGAAGCACCCCGAAGGGGCGCGGGGCAGTATCGATGTGCGGCTCCGCCGCGTGGGCGCGACCAGCCACTGACGGCCCGCAGCCGGCGTCGATCAGCAACCCCTACGGCGCCCCACCGCTACTGTGCGCAATGCACGCCACGTCAATCCGGTCGGCCAGCTTCGCCAGCTCGATCGTCAGAGCGACGACCGTGTCCTCGTCCAGCCCGTCGGCCCCGGCCTCGACCAGGTGCAGCCAGCGTCCGCCGAGACTGCGCAGCAGCTTGCTCACATCGGCGGCAGCCACCTGCAGGGTTCCGCGGTCGTCGACGATCAGAGGGAGAGTCACTTCGCGGTTCACACCGGGGATCGTAGCCGCGCAGGCGTCACGCTCCGTGCCAAACCGTCGTGATGTTGCAGAACTCCCTGATTCCGTGCCCGGACAGCTCACGCCCGTACCCGGACCGCTTGACCCCGCCGAACGGGAACGCCGGATGCGAGGCCGTCATCCCGTTGACGAACACCCCGCCCGCCTCCAGATCCCGTACGAACCGGTCGACCTCGGCCTCGTCCCGCGTCCACACGTTGGAACTCAGCCCGAACGGCGAGTCGTTGGCGATCAGCACGGCCTCGTCGAGGTCGGCCGCCCGGTACAGGGTGGCCACCGGTCCGAAGGTCTCCTCGCGGTGGACGCGCATCTCGCGGGTGACGTCGGCGATGACCGTCGGCGGGTAGAACCAGCCGGGGCCGTCGGGCCGCTCGCCCCCGCACAGCACGCTCGCCCCGCTGCGCCTGGCGTCGTCGACCAGTTCCTCCAGGTCGTCCCGCCCCTGCTCGCTGGCGAGCGGCCCGACCTCGGTGTCCTCCTCCAGCGGGTCGCCGACCCTGAGGGCCTTCATGCCCTCGACGAACCGTTCGGCGAAGCGGTCGTAGACGTCGGTGTGCACGATGAACCGCTTGGCGGCGATGCAGGACTGCCCGTTGTTCTGCACCCGCGCGGTCACCGCGATCCGCGCGGCCCGGTCGACGTCCGCGGACGGCATCACGATGTACGGGTCGCTGCCACCCAGTTCGAGGACCGTCTTCTTGACCATGTCCCCGGCGGTGGAGGCGACCGCCCGCCCCGCGGGCTCACTGCCGGTGAGCGTGGCCGCCTTGACGCGTTCGTCGCGCAGGATGTCGTCGATGGCGCCCGATCCGACGAGCAGGGTCTGGAAACAGCCCTCGGAGTAGCCGGCCCGGTGGAAGAGGTCCTCCAGGAACAGGGCGGTCTGTGGCACGTTGGAGGCGTGCTTGAGCAGGCCGACGTTTCCGGCCATCAGGGCGGGCGCGGCGAACCGCACCACCTGCCACAGCGGGAAGTTCCACGGCATCACCGCGAGCACGGGGCCCAGTGGCCGGTAGCGGACCAGGGCGCGGGACGCCCCGGAGTCCTTGACGTCGGTCTCCGAGGGCTCCTCGTCGGCGAGCAGCGACTCCGCGTGCTCGGCGTACCAGCGCATCGCCTTGGCGCACTTGGCGGCCTCGGCGCGGGCCTGCTTGACCGGCTTGCCCATCTCGGTGGTCATGACCCGGGCGATGTCCTGCCCGTCGTCGTCGAGGAGTTCGGCGGCCCGGTTCAGGAGTCGGGCGCGCTCGGCGAACGGCGTCGCCCGGTAGGTGCGGAACGTGGCCTGGGCGAGCTGGAGCCTGCGCTCGATCTCCTCCTCGTCCATGGCCTGGTACGTCTTGAGCGTCTCGCCGTTCGCCGGGTTCACCGTCGCGATGGGCATGACCGACCTCCTGAAGAGCTGAGTGTGCTTCGACCTTCCCGCGCGCCGCGGGCGACCGCAACGCGTGGACGTCAGGCCGAGTGCTCAGCCAGCCGGTCGAGAAACGCGGCCTGCGCCGTGACGATCACGGTCCGGGCCCGGTCGAGGCCGAACCACTCGACGCGGTCCAGCTCCGGGAACTCCCGTGTCTGTCCCGACTTCGGCGGCCACTCCATGCGAAACGTCCCCGGTACCACCGTCGCCGGGTCGAGGTCCGCCTCGATCGCCCACACCGTGACGACCTTGCCGTTCGTCTGCCGCACCTCGCCCAGGGGTACGGCCTCCCCGTCGGGCGGCGCCAGCCCGAGCTCCTCCTGGAACTCCCGGCGGGCCGCGTCCCGGGCCGACTCCGAGCCGGACTCGTACTCGCCCTTCGGCACGCTCCACGCCCCGGCGTCCCGACGCGCGAAGAACGGCCCTCCCATATGGCCCAGCAACACCTCCAGACCGTCGTCGGTGTGCCGGAACAACAGCAGTCCCGCGCTCGTCTTCACGGCTTCACCTCGGGATGTGCGGCCAGCAGCGTCTCCACCGTGTCGGCCTCCTCCGGCCGCTTGTCCTCCCGGTAGCGGACCACGCGCGCAAAGCGGAGCGTGACGCCGGCCGGATAGCGGGTCGACCTCTGGAGGCCGTCGTAGGCGATCTCGACGACGAGTTCGGGACGTACGGTCACCACATAGCCGCCGCTGTCGACGGCCAGCTCCTGGAGCCGCTCGGTCTGCCAGGTGAGCATCGCGTCGGTCATGCCCTTGAAGGTCTTGCCGAGCATGGCGAAACCGCCGTCGGCGGTGCGGGCGCCGAGGTGGAGGTTGGAGAGTTTGCCGGTACGCCGTCCGTGGCCCCACTCGGCGGCCAGCACCACCAGGTCGAGGGTGTGCACGGGCTTGACCTTCAGCCAGGAGGCGCCGCGCCGGCCCGCGCTGTAGGGGGCGTCGAGAGACTTCACCACGACGCCCTCGTGGCCGCGCTCAAGGGTCCCGGCCAGGAAGTCCTCCGCGTCCCGCACGTCCTGCGGACCCGACACCAGTGCCCGCCGCACCCGCATCGGCTCGGGCACCAGACGGGCGAGCTCCGCGTGCCGTTCGGTGAAGGGCAGGTCGAGGAGATCGCGGTCGTCGACGGAGAGGGCGTCGAAGAAGACGGGGGAGACGGGCACCGCCGCGGCGGCCGTCGACACGTCCACACGGGAGCCGACCCGGCCCGCGGTCTCCTGGAAGGAGCGGGGTCGTCCCTGCTCGTCGAAGGCGATGACCTCGCCGTCCAGGATGAACCGGTCGCCTCGCAACTGCCTTGCCGCCGCCGTCAGTTCCGGCAACCGGTCGGTGATGTCGTCGAGCGTGCGGGTGTACAGCCGTACGACGTCGCCGTCGCGGTGGACCTGGACACGGATACCGTCCAGCTTCTCCTCGACCACGCACATGCCGAGCTTCTCGACCGCCTCGGCCACCGAAGAGGCACTGTGCGCCAGCATCGGCAGGACCGGGCGGCCCACGGTGAGGCGGAAGCGGTCCAGGGCGGGCGGGCCGTCGGTGAGCAGGGCCTCGGCCACCGTCTGGAGGGAGCCCGCGAGCATCACGGCACGGCGTACGTCCGCGGGAGGCGCGCCGGTGGCCTGGGCGAGCCCCTCGGTGGCGACCGCGTCCAGCGCGCCCTGCCGTACCTCGCCGCTGATCAGCCCCAGCAGGAACCGCTGCTCGTCCTCCGTGGCCGCGCCCATCAACTCCCCGACCAGCCGGGACCGTTCGGCCTGCGAGCCGGCGCCCGCGACCTTGCCGAGCGTGCTCAGCAGGGCGTCCACCTCGCGCACGGTCAGGGTCGGTTCGGCGGCGGGGGCGACCGGGCGGCTCAGCAGTTTCCAGCCGACGCCGAGCCGGCCCTGCGGGAGCCGTCCCGCGAGGTACGGGATGACGATCGGTACGTCGTCCGGGTCGGCCTCGCGGAACAGCTCGGCGAGCAGGGCGGTCTTCTTCGAGCGCGCCGAGGTCGCGGCGACTTCCCGGGACACCTGTGCCAGTCTCGCGAACAGCATGTAGTCATCGTTGCATGGTGCCTACAGGGTCGCGTTTTGGCTGCGGGTGCGTTGTGGCTGGTCGCGCCCGCGCGGCGGAGCCGCACATCGATGCAGCCCCGCGCCCCTGGGGAGTTGCGTCCAGGTCGGTCATCAGGAGCTCCCCGTTGATCGTCGCTCCTGCCCGGTAGCCGCCTGCCGCCGCGTTGATCACCTGCTCGCCGAAGCCCATCGCGTTGCCCACCGCCCAGACGCCCGGCACGGAGGTGAGCCCGGTCGGGTCGACCACGGGGTAGGAGCCGAACGGGGTCTCCGTGAACTCGGCGCCGAGCCTCTCCAGCAGCCCGGTCTGCGGTACCGCGCGGGGCGCGACGAACAGCACCTCGCGTGTGTGCACGGTGCCGTCGGCCAGGCGTACACCGGTCAGTCGGTCGCCCTCGATCGCCAGTCCGGCCACCGCACCCGGCACCACCTCGACGCCCGCCGCGGCCAGCCTCCGCAGGTCGTCGTCCGAGAGGTCGGACTCGGGGACGGTGTGCAGGAAGAGGGTCACGTCCTTCGACCACTGGGAGACCATCAGCGCCTGGTGCACGCTGAGCGGGGTCGTCGCGAGCACCCCGAAGGCCTGGTCGCGGACCTCCCAGCCGTGGCAGTACGGGCAGTGCAGGACGTCCTTGCCGAAGCGCTCGGCGACGCCGGGCACGTCGGGGAGCTCGTCCTTGAGGCCGGTCGCGACGACGAGGCGCCGGGCCCGCAGCACCCGTCCGCCCGCCAGGGTCACGGTGAAGCCCTCGGTGACCTCGACCACCCGGTCCTCGACCAGTTCGACGCCGTACGCCTTGATCTCCTCGCGGCCGATCGCCAGGAACTCGGCGGGTGGCATGCCGTCGCGGGTGAGGAAGCCCTGCATGTGCGCGGCGGGCGCGTTGCGCGGTTCGCCCGCGTCGACGACCAGGGTCCGGCGCCTGGCGCGGCCCAGGACCAGTGCGGCGGACAGTCCGGCGGCTCCGCCACCGATGACGATCACTTCGTGTTCGTATGTCTCGGTCATACCGACACGGTTGCTCCGCCGGTGCGGGATTGACAAACTTCTTTGCCGATTCTGCAATATCTCTCATGACTACCGATGACGTTCTCGCCGAAGTGGGACCGAGGCTCAGGCGGCTGCGGAAGGACCGGGAGGTGACGCTCGCGGCGCTGTCCGAGACGACCGGGATCTCCGTGAGCACCCTGTCCCGTCTGGAGTCCGGCCTGCGCAAACCGAGTCTGGAGCTGCTGCTGCCGATCGCGCAGGCCCATCAGGTGCCGCTGGACGAACTGGTCGGCGCCCCGCCGGTGGGCGATCCCCGGGTGCGGACCGCCCCGCTCGAACGCCACGGGCGCACCTTCTGGCCGCTGACGCGGCAGCCCGGTGGACTCCAGGCATTCAAGGTGCTGGTGCCGCAGCGAGAGGAGGAGCCGGAGCTGCGCACCCATGAGGGCTACGAGTGGCTGTACGTGCTGGCGGGGCGGCTGCGGGTGGTACTGGGGGACCACGACGTGGTGATGGCGGCGGGGGAGGCGGCGGAGTTCGACACCCGGGTGCCGCACTGGTTCGGATCGACGGGGGAGGGGCCGGCGGAGTTCCTGAGCCTCTTCGGGCCGCAGGGCGAGCGGATGCATGTACGGGCGCGGCCTCGCAAGGCGTGACGCGGGCGTGCGGAACACGTGACGAGGGTGACTGTTCACTCGGGAGCTGTTCCCTGATCGGCAAGCGACCGCTTAGTATGCGGGGGATCCCGGTCAGACCCCGGCATGACGACGCAGTCCTGTGGAGGCCCCCCATGCAGGCATGGCAAGTGCACGAGAACGGCGAGCCGAGCGAGGCGATGCGCCTCGATGACGTGGCGCAGCCCGTGCCCGGCGACGGCCAGGTCCTGCTGAAGGTGCGTGCCGCGAACATCAACTTCCCGGACGTGCTGATGTGCCGGGGCCACTACCAGGTCAGGCCGCCGCTGCCGTTCACGCCGGGCGTGGAGATCTGCGGCGAGACCGAGGACGGGCGGCGGGTCATCGCCAACCCCGCGCTGCCGTACGGCGGATTCGCCGAGTACGCCGTCGCGGACGCCGCCGCCCTGCTGCCCGCACCCGACTCGCTGGACGACGCCGAGGCCGCGGCGCTGCACATCGGCTACCAGACGGGCTGGTTCGGTCTGCACCGGCGGGCCCGCCTGGAGGCCGGGGAGACGCTGCTGGTCCACGCCGCCGCGGGAGGGGTCGGCAGTGCGGCCGTGCAGCTCGGCAAGGCGGCCGGGGCCACCGTCATAGGTGTCGTCGGCGGTGCCGAGAAGGCCGCCGTCGCCCGGGAGCTGGGCTGTGACGTGGTGGTCGACCGGCGGAGCGAGGACGTCGTCGCCGCCGTGAAGGAGGCCACCGGGGGCCGGGGCGCGGACGTGGTCTACGACCCCGTGGGCGGCGAGGCCTACACGCAGTCGACCAAGGTCGTCGCCTTCGAGGGACGCATCGTGGTCGTCGGCTTCGCGAGCGGGACCATCCCCAGCCCCGGCCTCAACCACGCCCTGGTGAAGAACTACGCGATCCTCGGACTGCACTGGGGTCTGTACAACACCAAGAACCCGAAGCTGGTCCAGCACTGCCACGAGCAGCTGACCGAACTGGCCGCCCGGGGCGCGATCAAGCCGCTGGTGAGCGAGCGGGTGCCGCTCGCCGGGGCCGCGGACGCCGCGCAGCGCCTCGGTGACGGCGTCACCACGGGCCGGGTCGTCGTCGTCCCGTCCCTCGGCAAGGGAGCCGCAGTATGACCGACGCAGCCGAACTCAAGCGCCGCACAGCCGAGTTGCTGGCCGCGCACCCGCCGGCGACCACGGACCGGCAGACCTTCCTGAAGGCCCGCTTCGACGCCGGGCTCGCCTGGGTGCACTACCCCGAGGGCCTCGGCGGACTCGGCGCCCCCCGCTCCCTCCAGGCCGTCGTGGACGCGGAGCTGGAGGCCGCGGGAGCCCCCGACAACGACCCGCGGCGCAACGGCATCGGCCTCGGCATGGCCGCGCCGACGATCCTCAAGTACGGCACCGACGAGCAGAAGCAGCGCTACCTGCGGCCCCTGTGGGTGGGGGAGGAGGTCTGGTGCCAGCTCTTCAGCGAGCCCGGCGCCGGATCCGACCTCGCCGCGCTCGGTACCCGGGCCGTCCGTGAGGGCGACACCTGGGTGGTCAACGGGCAGAAGGTGTGGACGTCCGGCGCCCACAACTCCCGCTGGGCCATCCTCATCGCCCGCACCGACCCGGACGTGCCCAAGCACCGCGGCATCACCTACTTCCTCTGCGACATGACCGACCCGGGCGTCGACGTGCGGCCGCTGCGCCAGATCACCGGCGAGGCCGAGTTCAACGAGGTCTTCCTCACCGACGTCCGCATCCCCGACAGCTGCCGGCTCGGCGAGGTCGGCGACGGCTGGAGGGTCGCGCAGACCACCCTGAACAACGAGCGCGTCGCGATCGGCGGCATGCGGCTGCCCCGCGAGGGCGGCATGATCGGCCCGATCTCCAGGACCTGGCGCGAGCGCCCCGAACTGCGCACCCAGGACCTGCACCAGCGCCTGCTGAAGCTCTGGGTCGACTCCGAGGTCGCCCGTCTCACCGCCGAACGCCTGCGCCAGCAGCTCGTCGCAGGACAGCCCGGCCCCGAGGGCGCCGGCATGAAGCTCGCCTTCGCCCGCCTCAACCAGGAGATCAGCGGCCTGGAGGTCGAACTCCGCGGTGAGGAAGGGCTGTTGTACGACGACTGGACCATGCGCCGGCCCGAACTCGTGGACTTCACCGGCCGCGACGCCGGGTACCGCTACCTCCGTTCCAAGGGCAACAGCATCGAGGGCGGGACCACCGAGGTCCTGCTCAACATCGTCGCCGAGCGCGTCCTGGGCCTGCCGTCCGAGCCGCGCACCGACAAGGACCTCGCATGGAAGGACCTGTCCCGATGAGTGCACAGTCCGATCTTCTCTACTCCGAGGAGGAAGAGGCGCTGCGGGCCGCCGTACGGGACCTGCTCGCCGACCACTGCGACGCGCCGGGAGTGATCGCCCGCACCGAGTCGGACACCCCGCACGACCTCGCCGCGTGGAAGGCCCTCGCCGACGGCATGGGCCTCGCCGGACTCCTGGTGCCCGAGGCGAAGGGCGGTCAGGGGGCCACGCACCGCGAAGCCGCCGTCGTCCTGGAGGAGTTGGGCCGTGCGGTCGCGCCCGTGCCCTACCTCACCAGTGCCGTCGTCGCCACCGAGGCCCTGCTCGCCTGTGACGCCGACGACCTGTTGGCCGAGCTCGCGTCCGGACGACGGGTCGGCGCCCTCGCCGTCGCGCTGAACGTCGCCCCGGGCGGCGCCTACAAGGTCGTACGCCATGAAGACGGCGGCCTGCACGGGGAGTTGACCGCAGTCGCGGACGCCGTGGTGGCCGACGTGCTGCTGATCCCCGCGGACGACGGCGGGCTGTACGCGGTCGAGGCCTCCGCCGCGACCGTCACCCCGCAGGTCTCCTTCGACCTGACCCGGCCGCTCGCGACCGTCACCCTCGACGCGGCACCGGGCCGCCTCCTCGGCGACGCAGAACCCGCCGTGCGCCGGGCCCTCACGGCCGGAGCCGGACTGCTCGCATCCGAACAACTCGGGCTCGCCGACTGGACGTTGACCGAAACCGTGCGCTACCTCAAGGGGCGCAAGCAGTTCAACAGGCCCGTCGGCGGATTCCAGGCGCTCAAGCACCGCCTCGCCCAGCTGTGGCTGGAGGTCGTCAACCTCCGTGCCGCCGCCCGCAACGCCGCCGACGCGCTCACGACGGGTACGGACACCGACGTGTCGGTCACCGTCGCCCAGGCCTACGCGGCGTCCGTCGCCGTGCACGCCGCCGAGGAGGCGCTCCAGCTGCACGCCGGGATCGGCATGACCTGGGAGCACCCGGTCCATCTGTATCTGAAGCGGGCCAAGGCCGATTCGATCGCGTACGGCACGGCGGGCGCCCACCGCGCCCGGTTGGCCGAACTCGTCGACCTCCAGGCTCCCTGAACACCATCCGGTGCAGCCCCGTGAAGCCCGCCCCACCTGGGGCGGGCTTCTTCGTGCGGCTGCGCGGAAGGAGTGAACAAGCGACGGCAGTCCGGCCAACTCCTGGCACGTACAGGTCCATTGGGTGCCGAACAGCCCCATACTCCCTGTGGTTCCGACCCACCCCACAGGGAGGCAGAACATGGCCCGCATCACTCGTCGCAGAGCCCTCACCACCCTCGGCGCCACGGCCGCGGCGGTCCTCGCACCGCCCGTGGGCAGTGCCTGGGCCGACGGCCACAAGCACCGCCCCCGCCCGTTGTGGCGCGCCCACGCCCACAACGACTACGACCACCCGCGCCCCCTCCTCGACGCCCTCGACCACCGCTTCGGCAGCGTCGAGGCCGACATCTTCCTCGTCGGCGACCAACTCCTCATCGCCCACGACGCGACCGACCTCGACCCGACGCGCACCCTGGAGTCCCTCTACCTCGACCCGCTGGCCGCCCGCGTCAGGGCCAACCACGGTTCCGTGTACCGGGGTCACCGCAGGCCGCTGCAGCTGCTCATCGACATCAAGACCGAGGGCTCCTCGACCTACCTCGAACTCGACCGTCATCTCCGGCGCCACAAGCACCTGTTCACGACCTACGTGAACGGCCGCGTCCACCCCGGCCCCGTCACCGCCGTCATCTCCGGCGACCGGGCCGCCCGTATCCCGATGGAGGCCCAGACCGTACGCCGGGCCTTCTACGACGGCCGGCTGACCGACCTGGGCAGCTCCGCGCCCGCCTCCTTCATCCCGCTGATCAGCGACAACTGGACGCTCACCTTCACCTGGCTCGGCGTGGGCGCCTTCCCCGACACCGAGCGGCAGAAGCTGCGGAGCATCGTCCAGCAGGCCCACGCACGCGGGCAGAAGGTGCGGTTCTGGGCCACCCCGGACCTCGCGGGCCCGGCCCGGGACGCCCTGTGGACCGAACTCCTCGCGGCCGGTGTCGACTACCTCAACACCGACGACCTGGCGGGCCTGGAGGCCTTCCTGGACGCCCACCGGCGAGCGTCCTCGAACGGGTAGGGACATCACTCGTTCGGGGGGCGGGTCAGCCACCCGGACGAACCCTCCGCTACGCCACACTTGCGGCCGAACGCCGCGAAACGCACGGGGCGGTGTGGCGGAGGAGGCTGTCCATGGCGATTTCCATTTCTGTACTGGTGCTGCTGCTGATCCTGGCGGTGATCTTCGTGCGCAGCGGCGGGCTCAAGGCCTCCCACGCGCTGGTGTGCGTGCTGCTCGGCTTCTTCCTCGCCGGAACGAGCATCGCGCCCACCATCCACAGCGGCATCACGGCGACGGCGGACATCGTCAGCAGCCTGCGGCCCTGAGGCCGTACAGGGGCTGTTCAGGGGGACCTTCAGGAGGCAGAGAAGACCCCGATGCCGTTCGGTACGGGCCGTTCGGTGCCGCCCGAGGGGTGGTTGAGGGCGGCGACGGAGGCGGTACCGGGTGTGCGGGCGGCCATGGTCGTGGAGCCGCCGCCGTCCAGGCTGAAGGCGTCGACCGCGCCCAACGTCCGCATGGTGTCCGCCACTTCGGCGATGGTGAGCCCGCCGCGGTAGGCGGGCGCCCCGTCCAGCGCGAGGAGATACAGCCGCCGCCCGCCGTCCGCGACGCCCACCGCCGTCCGCACGGCCGACACCGTGTCGTCGAGTCCGGGCAGCGAGCGCCCCTCCTCCAGCACCGGGTACCCGCCGAGCGCGAAGCGGTACGGGACCGCCGACGAGGCCGCGACCAGCCGGTGCCGGACCGTCACCGCAGCGCCGACGGCGAGCTTGCGCAGGTGCTGCGCGCCCGCCTCCCGGCCCACGAGCACGGTGGTGTCGGCACTGATCGGCCCGCTGCCCGGGGTGTCGGCGGTGGCCACGACCCGGCCGCCGCGGACCGTCACCTCGTGGGTGTCGGTGCTGCACGGCGCGGCCCGGTTCGTGTCTGTCCCGCAGGTCGCCCGGACCCGGGACACGGCGCCCCAGTCCGAGGTGAACGCCCCCACCGAACCGACGGGCAGCGCGTACTGGTTCAGCCCGCCGAGCGGCAGCTGTCCCTCGGGAGTCAGGACCGAGCCGTCGAGGGTCAGGTCGTCCAGCCGGGCCCGGCGGTCGGTACCCACGCCGAACACCTCCCTGGTGCTGGTGCCGGGCGGCAGTGCGGGCCCGAAGCGCTGGCCGTCCGGCACCGCCGCCTTGAGTAGGCGGCCCTGCGCGATCGCCGGGCCCACACTCGCGCCGGTGGCCTCGACCCCCGGGTGCTGAGTCTCCGTGATGTTGAAGAAGTCGCCGTTCACCCCCGCGAGGGCGCCCTGGGGGGGGGGGGGGGGGGGGGAGGGGGGAGGGGGGGGAGGGGAGGGGGGAGGGGGGGAGGGGCCTCACACCCCCGAGGGTTACCCGGGTCCGCGCAATAACCGGGGGTGGGGAGGGGCCGAGTGCTGGT
>NZ_JBVIHJ010000017.1:171891-216640 GCF_055570355.1 Streptomyces sp. NPDC031225
GGGGAGGGGGGTGGGGCGTTGCCTCTTTCGTTCGGGGGGAGGGGGGGGGGGGGAGGGGGGGGGGGGGGGGGGGGGGGGCCGGGGGGGGGGGGGGCCCCCCCCCCCCCCCCCGCGCCCGGATACAGCAGTTCCACCCGCACCCGGGGATCGCCCAGGTCCACGCGCAGCACATGGGCATGCGCCGGCCCCGCGGTCGCGTAGATGTCGAACTGTTCGTACTGCACGCCCGTCGCGAACTGCGTCCACCCCGGCGCGGCACCGGCCGGTGCCGCCCCCACCAGGGCCGCACCGGCCAGTGTGCCGAGTGCCGCGAGGAACGTCAGTACCGATCTGCCTGCGCCGAAACGACTTTGACGGTGCGTCACAGCTCTCCCTGATGTCTCGTCAACTGTCCCAGGACTCAGGGGAAGTGCATCAGACGGCGATGGCGCGGGGGAGGTCTAGGCGCCGACCACACGCGAACGGATGAGGAAACGCACCCCCTCGGGTGCCTCCAGCGAGAATCCGCTGCCCCGGCCCTCGACCACGTCGACGATCAGCCGGGTGTGACTCCACACCTCGTACTGGCTCCTCGACATCCAGAACGACACCGGTTTCCCGACCCCCGCCACGTCCAGCTCGGCGAGCAGCACGTCGGAAGCACCGGTGCGGAACTCGCCCGCCGGGAAACACATCGGCGCGCTGCCGTCGCAGCAGCCGCCCGACTGGTGGAACATCAGCGGCCCGTGGGCCTCGTGCAACCGGCGCAGCAGTTCGGCGGCCGCGGGGGTGAGCTCGACGCGCGGCGCCTCGTCGTACCCGGCACGTGCGGAATCCTCGTCCATGGCCGCCGAGTCCAGCACGGCGAAGGTTGCGAGGGGGTTGCACGCTCACATGCCGACGAAGCTCACGGTCTCCGTCATGTCGGCCCGCCCGGTACGCGGCGGTGGCGTCCCCTCCCTCTCGAAGCCCACGGCGACACCGCAGAACAGGACGAGCCCGTCATCTGCCCCGACCGTCTCGCCGACGGTCCTGCGGTACATCGTCCACATCACCTGGGGGCAGCTGTGCAGCCCTTCCGCCCTCAGCAACAGCATCACCGTCTGCAGGTACATCCCCGCGTCCGCCCACTGCCCGAGCCCCATCGTCCGGTCCAGGTAGCAGAACAGCACGACCGGTGCCCCGAACGCCTCCGAGTTCAGGGCGGCGATCTTCCGGGGCCTGTCGGGGTCGTCGCGCTCGATCCCCAGCGCGGCGTACCGCTGGGCGGCCGCGGCGGCGAAACGATCCAGATACGGCGAGGCCAGAGGGGCCGGGTACATCGGATACTCCCGCTCGTCGCCCGGGTCTCCCGTCAGGGCCCGGGCCGTCGCGCGCTCTTTCAGCCCGGCCAGGGGCTCGCCGGTCACGACATACAGGTGCCACGGCTGGAGGTTCCCGCTCGACGGGGCGCGCGCCGCCGCGGCCAGGACTCGTTCGAGTACGTCCCTGGACACCGGCCGGTCGCTGAACGCCCGTACGGCTCGGCGGCTGGTCACGGCTTCGTAGACGTCCACGTCTTCTCGTCCCTCTCGCCCAACGACCCCCGCTTTCCTACCGCGTCGGCAGCTCGGACGTGGCGTACGGCGTGAAATGCGCCGGAGTGTGGTCGATCGGCAGGTCCGGGCGCCAGGCGGTCAGGCCCTGGGCGCTGCACACGAACAGGTTCTCCGGGAGGCGGTCCAGGGCGAACCAGCGCCAGTCACCGACGCGTTCGCCGGGCTGGTCGCCGGGCTCGCCCCGCCAGGCGGTGACCTGACTCGCCACCGTCATCCGGACCACGCCGTCGACGTCGTCGAGGAGCGTGCCCAGGAGCCGGACGTCGGCGGGGCGGGCCTCGATGCCGGTCTCCTCGCGGAGTTCGCGCACCGCCGTGTCCACCAGCGACTCCCCGGGCTCCACCGTGCCGCCGGGCAACTCCCAGGTGCCGCGCCGGTGCCGGCCGAGGAGCAGTCCGCGGGGTCCGTACAGGATGGTGCCGACCCCGATCGCCGCGTGCGGTGCCGGACCGCGGTTCGTGCGGGGGCGTGAGGAGACCCGGACCGGCCGGGTCACCCGGAAGATCCGGTACGAGGCGTGGTTGCCCTCCTCCGGTGCGTCGAGGACGTCGATGCCCTCGACCCGCAGCCCGTGGTCGCCGAGCAGGTCCGTCCAGAGTTCGGGGGTGAGCACCCACATCCGGACGTCGGCCTCCCCGCCCCCGGCGAGCCGCAGGATCTCGGTCCGGGACTCGACCACGGAGGAGGGGCCGTCACCGCGCGAGTTGGTGTGCAGCACGGTGAAGCACAGCGTCCCGCCGGGCCGCAGCGCCCCGGCGAGGGCGGGCAGCAGCCTGCGGGGGTCGATGTACGGCACAGCGTTGACGGAGTACACGACGTCGTACGGTTGTGCCGCGCCGAGGTGTTCGACGGCGTCGGCCCTGATCAGGCACAGGCCGGGCAGGGAGTCGTAGCGGGCGAGGGCCCGTTCGTGCTGCGTCGGCGAGGAGTCGACCGCGTCCACCGAGGCGCCGTGGGCGCGGACGAGATGCGCCGCGTGCCGGGCCGGGCCGCACCCGAGGTCCAGGACCCGCCGCCCGGCGAGCTCGCCGAGGATCTCGGCGCCGGGACCGGTGTCCCCGAGGCCCTAGTCGAAGCGCTCCAGCTCCGGCAGTACCGTGCCGCGCCGCAGATGGTGGTCGCCGTAGGCATGCCAGGCTTCGGCGTTCACCGAGTGGGGGTCGAGGGGATATGGGGTCAACGTGCCTCCCGGGTGCGGTGGTCGAGGCTCGGAACCCTATGCGCGGTCGCCGCCCTTTGCCGTCGCGCATCTTGACGTGTACTTGACGGAGTGGCTTCCATGGGAGCGCTCCCATATCCCTTCCGACTGCACGACTCACCTTTGGAGCCGCAGTGAGAAGAACGAGAAAGAGCCCCTTGAGCACCCTCCTCGCCAAGCTGGCGGCCCTCACCGGACTGGTGGTCCTCGGGGCCCTGGGTCCCGGCACGGCCCAGGCCGCCGAGGAACCCGCCACCCAGGCCACCGGCCTGCACATCAGCGACGGCCGCCTGGTCGAAGGCAACGGCAACGACTTCGTCATGCGGGGCGTCAACCACGCCCACACCTGGTACCCGAACGAACTGGGGTCGCTGGCCGACATCAAGGCGCAGGGCGCCAACACCGTCCGGGTGGTCCTCGCCGACGGCCATCGCTGGACCGCCAACAGTGCCGCCGACGTGACCAACGTGATCGCGCAGTGCAAGGCCAACCGGCTCATCTGCGTCCTGGAGGTGCACGACACCACCGGATACGGCGAGGACAGCGCCGCCGGCACCCTCGACCAGGCCGCCGACTACTGGATCGGCCTGAAGAGCGTCCTGGTCGGCCAGGAGGACTACATCGTCATCAACATCGGCAACGAGCCCTGGGGCAACACCGACCCCGCCGGCTGGACCGCCCCGACGATCGCCGCGATCCACAAGCTCCGGGGCGCCGGCTTCCAGCACACGATCATGGTGGACGCGCCCAACTGGGGCCAGGACTGGCAGCAGGTCATGCGCACCAACGCCCAGTCCGTGTACGCCGCCGACACCACAGGCAACCTGATCTTCTCGATCCACATGTACAGCGTCTTCGACACCGCGGCGGAGGTCACCGACTATCTGAACGCCTTCGTCACGGCCAAACTGCCCATCCTGATAGGGGAGTTCGGCGGCCCCGCCGACCAGTGGGGCGATCCGGACGAGGACACCATGATGGCCACCGCCGAGCAGCTCCACATCGGCTATCTGGCCTGGTCCTGGAGCGGCAACACCGACCCGATCCTCGACCTCGTCCTCAACTTCGACCCGGCACAGATGACTTCCTGGGGCAAGCGGATCTTCAACGGCGCCAACGGCATCGCGCAGACCGCCAAGGAGGCCACGGTCTTCGGCGGCGGCACGGGCGACACCCAGGCCCCGACCGCTCCCGGCGCCCCGGCCGCCTCCGCGGTGACGGCCGCCTCCGCGAACCTGACCTGGGCGGCGTCCACTGACAACGTTGGCGTAGCCGGGTACGACGTCGTCCGCGTCAGCGGCGGCACCGAGACCGAGGTCGCGTCGTCGACCGCGAACTCGGTCACCGTGACCGGCCTGACCGCGAACACGGCCTACTCCTTCGCCGTCTACGCCCGTGACGCCGCCGGCAACCGCTCCCCCCGCTCGGCGACGGTGAACGTGACCACCGCCGCGACGCCCGCGGGAAGCTGCTCCGTCGGCTACCGGGTGGTCGGCGAGTGGCAGGGCGGCTTCCAGGGGGAGATCACCGTCCGCAACACCGGTACCGCCGCGGTGACCGGCTGGAAGCTCGGCTTCACCTTCAAGGACGGGCAGACCGTCTCCAACATGTGGGGCGGGACCGCCACGCAGAGCGGCGCGGCGGTGACCGTTACCCCGGCCTCCTACACCAACACCATCCCCGCCGCGGGCTCGGTCACCGTCGGCTTCATCGGCGGCAAGGGTACGACGAACACGGCGCCGACCGCTTTCACCCTCAACGGGGCGTCCTGCGCCAACGGTTGACAGCTCCCAGTCATCAGGTCAACTGTCCCGGACTCTTGACTCGGAACATGCTCAGTCGCGATCCTGACGCAATATTGCGCCGGTCATGACAATCCCAAGGGCAGTCAAAACTCCCTCGGTCGACGGCGCCACCCCGCCGACCGAGGGACGTGGGCCATGACCGGAAGCTCCGGCCGCAAACGCAAGAACATCACCGTGGTCTCCGTGCTCTTCCTGGTGCTGGCCGCCATCCTCGGCCCCACGCCGAGTTCGGCGGCCACCGACTGGTGGACACCGACGGCCAGACCCACCCCCGACGCCCAGATCAACATCACCGGAGCGCCCTTCACCGGCACCAACTCGGCCGGTGAGGTCCGCGGGTTCGTCGACGCGCACAACCACCTGTTCTCCAACGAGGCCTTCGGTGGCCGGCTGATCTGCGGCAAGGTGTTCTCCGAGGCCGGCGTCGCCGACGCGCTCAAGGACTGTCCCGAGCACTACCCGGACGGCTCCCTCGCGCTCTTCGACTACATCACCCACGGCGGCGACGGCAAGCACGACCCGACCGGCTGGCCCACCTTCAAGGACTGGCCGGCGTACGACTCGATGACCCACCAGGCCGACTACTACGCCTGGGTCGAGCGGGCCTGGCGCGGTGGCCAGCGGGTCCTCGTCAACGACCTCGTCACCAACGGCATGATCTGCTCCATCTACCCCTTCAAGGACCGCAGTTGTGACGAGATGACCTCGATCCGCCTGCAGGCCAAGCTGACCTACGACCTCCAGGCCTTCATCGACAAGATGTACGGCGGCACGGGCAAGGGCTGGTTCCGGATCGTCACCGACAGCGCGCAGGCCCGACAGGTCATCCAGCAGGGCAAGCTGGCCGTCGTCCTCGGCGTCGAGACCTCCGAGCCGTTCGGCTGCAAGCAGATCCTCGACATCGGTCAGTGCAGCAAGGCCGACATCGACAAGGGGCTCGACGAGCTGTACGCGCTGGGTGTGCGCTCCATGTTCCTGTGCCACAAGTTCGACAACGCCCTGTGCGGTGTCCGCTTCGACGAGGGGGGCCTGGGAACCGCCATCAACGTCGGGCAGTTCCTCTCCACCGGCACCTTCTGGAAGACCGAGAAGTGCACGACCGCGATGCACGACAACCCCATCGGCACGGCGGCCAGCGAGGCGGAGAGCGACCTGCCCGCCGGCACCGAGGTCCCGGCGTACGACGAGAACGCGCAGTGCAACGTCCGTGGGCTCACCGACCTCGGTGAGTACGCCGCGCGCGGCATGATGAAACGCAAGATGATGGTCGAGGTCGACCACATGAGCGTCAAGGCCACCGGCCAGGTCCTCGACATCTTCGAGGCCGCGAACTATCCCGGCGTGATCTCCTCGCACAGCTGGATGGACCTCAACTGGACCGAGCGCGTCTACTCGTTGGGCGGTTTCGTCGCCCAGTACATGCACGGCTCGCAGGACTTCGCCGCGGAGGCCAAGCGCACCGACGCGCTGCGCGACAAGTACAACGTCGGCTACGGCTACGGCACCGACTTCAACGGCATCGGCGACCACCCCGCACCGCGCGGAGCGGACGCCGCGAACAAGGTGACGTACCCCTTCAAGAGCGTCGACGGCGGTTCCGTGATCGACAAGCAGACGAGCGGGCAGCGCGTCTTCGACTTCAACACCGACGGCGCCGCCCATGTCGGCATGATCCCCGACTGGATCGAGGACATCCGGCTCGTCGGCGGACAGGGCGTGGTCGACGACCTGTTCCGCGGCGCCGAGTCCTACCTCGACACCTGGGGCGCCTCCGAGCGGCACCAGGCCTCGGTGAACCTCGCGGCCGGGCGTCCGGCGACGGCGAGTTCGTCCGAGTCCAACCCGTTCACCAGCTACCAGCCCGGCCGGGCCGTGGACGGCGACGACTCCAGCCGCTGGGCCAGCGACTGGAGCGACGACCAGTGGTGGCAGGTCGACCTGGGCTCCACCAACCTGGTCTCCAAGGTCACGCTCGACTGGGAGCGGGCGTACGGGAAGTCGTACCGGATCGAACTCTCCACGGACGGCACGACCTGGACCACGGCCTGGTCCACCACCTCCGGTGACGGCGGGCTCGACACGGCCAAGTTCACCGGCACCCCGGCCCGTTACGTCCGGGTCCACGGTCTCGGCCGCGGCACCGAATGGGGATACTCGCTCTACGAGGTGGGCGTCCACAGCGGCTGATTCTCGACAGCGGGGGACATACATGGCACGCATGCCGTCGGCCGAGCGGCGCAGGCAGCTGACGGAAGCGGCTATCAGGGCGATGGCCCGGGACGGCGTCGCGAAGACGACGACCCGGTCCATCGCCGCCGAGGCGGGCGTGTCCCTCAGCGTCTTCCACTACTGCTTCGACTCCAAGCAGGCCCTCGTCGAGGCCGTCATCACCGCCCTCACCGACCAGTCCGTCACCGTGGTCAGGGAGGTGCTGCGCCCCAGGGACACCCTGGAGGAGACCGTCGCAGCCGGTTTCCGGGCGTACTGGGAGCACGTCCGCGCCCACCCCGAGGCGCACATGCTCACCTACGAGCTGACCCAGTACGCCCTGCGCGAGCCCGGGTTCGAGCACCTGGCCAAGCGACAGTACGAGCTGTACGGCGAGGCGTACGCCGAACTCATCGAGCAGCTGCGCAGCGACATGGAGCTGCGGCTGCGGGTGCCCGTCTCCGTGCTGGCCCGCTATCTCGCGGCGATGACCGACGGGCTGACGCTGAACTACCTCGTCCTCGGCGACGCGGCCACGTGGGAGGACATCCTCGACACGGTCACCGCGCACATCGCGGGGCTGGTCCAGGACGAAGGACCCTGATGCCGGTCGGTCGGTCGGTCAGTCGGTCAGTCGGTCAGGATTCGAGAAGCGCCGGCCGGGGGCTGTGGCTAGCGTGACTCCATGAGCTGCGCCGAAGCGCCGAGGCCGACGTAATCTTCGAAGCTGTCGAAACCGGTCGGACCGAGCCGGGGGACGCCGTCGAGGACGCGAGGGCGGCCCGGCCCCACAGATGGAGACACGATGAGCAAGGCCACCACGACGGGCGCGCCGCACGCTGCTGACAGTCACGATCTGATCCGCGTGCACGGGGCGCGCGAGAACAATCTCAAGGACATCAGCATCGAGATCCCCAAACGCCGGCTCACGGTGTTCACCGGGGTCTCCGGCTCCGGCAAGAGCTCGCTGGTGTTCGACACCATCGCCGCCGAGTCGCAGCGGCTGATCAACGAGACCTACAGCGCCTTCTTGCAGGGCTTGATGCCGACCCTGGCGCGTCCCGAGGTCGACGTCCTGGACGGCCTGACCACTGCGATCACCGTCGACCAGCAGCGCCTCGGGGGCGACCCGCGTTCCACCGTCGGCACCGTCACCGACACCAACGCGATGCTCCGCATCCTGTTCAGCAGACTCGGGACGCCGCACATCGGCTCACCGAAGGCGTTCTCCTTCAATGTCGCCTCGATCAGCGGGGCGGGCGCGGTCACCATGGAACGCGGCGGGCAGACCGTGAAGGAGCGCCGCAGCTTCAGCATCGTCGGCGGCATGTGTCCGCGCTGCGAGGGCCGGGGCACGGTCAACGACATCGACCTCACCCAGTTCTACGACGACTCCAAGTCGCTCGCCGAGGGCGCGATGACCATCCCCGGCTACAAGGCCGGCGGCTGGAACTACCGGCTCTACAGCGAGTCCGGCTTCTTCGACGCGAACAAGCCGATCCGGAAGTTCACCAAGAAGGAGCTCCAGGACTTCCTGTACCGCGAACCGGTCCGGATGAAGATCGCGGGCATCAACATGACCTACGAGGGTCTCGTCCCGCGGATCCAGAAGTCGATGCTCGCCAAGGACCGCGAGTCGATGCAGCCGCACATCCGCGAGTTCGTGGACCGTGCGATCACCTTCATGGTCTGCCCCGAGTGCGCGGGCACCCGGCTGAGCGAGGGCGCCAGGTCCTCGAAGATCGAGGGGATCAGCATCGCCGACGCCTGCGCGATGCAGATCAGCGACCTGGCCGAGTGGGTGCGGGGCCTGGACGAACCGTCGGTCGGGCCGCTGCTGACGGCACTGGGGGAGACCCTCGACTCGTTCGTGGAGATCGGGCTCGGCTATCTCTCCCTCGACCGCCCCTCGGGCACCCTGTCCGGCGGCGAGGCGCAGCGCACCAAGATGATCCGGCACCTCGGCTCCTCTCTCACCGACGTCACCTATGTCTTCGACGAGCCGACCATCGGGCTGCACCCCCATGACATCGAGCGCATGAACAACCTGCTGCTGCGCCTGCGGGACAAGGGCAACACGGTGCTGGTCGTGGAGCACAAGCCGGAGACGATCGTGATCGCCGACCACGTCGTCGACCTCGGTCCCGGTGCCGGTACGGCGGGCGGTTCGGTCTGTTTCGAGGGCACCGTGGAGGGGCTGCGGACCAGCGACACCGTCACCGGACGCCACTTCGACGACCGGGCCGGGTTCAAGGACGCGGTTCGCAGGGCGACCGGGGCGCTGGAGATCCGCGGTGCGTCCACGCACAACCTCCAGGGCGTCGACGTCGACATCCCGCTGGGCGTGCTGACCGTGATCACCGGCGTCGCGGGCTCCGGCAAGAGCTCGCTCGTGCACGGGTCGATCCCGGCCGGGGAGGGGGTCGTGTCCGTCGACCAGGGCGCCATCCGCGGCTCGCGGCGCAGCAACCCGGCGACGTACACCGGACTGCTCGAACCGATCCGCAAGGCGTTCGCGAAGGCCAACGGCGTGAAGCCGGCGCTGTTCAGCGCCAACTCCGAGGGCGCCTGTCCCACCTGCAACGGCGCCGGGGTCGTCTACACCGACCTGGCGATGATGGCCGGGGTGGCCACGACCTGCGAGGAGTGCGAGGGGAAGCGGTTCCAGGCCTCGGTGCTGGAGTACCACCTCGGCGGGCGGGACATCAGCGAGGTGCTCGCGATGCCGGTGACCGAGGCCGGGGAGTTCTTCGCCGCCGGTGAGGCGGCCACACCCGCCGCACACCGGATCCTGGAGCGCCTCGCGGACGTCGGGCTCGGCTACCTCACCCTCGGCCAGCCGCTCACCACGCTGTCCGGCGGCGAGCGGCAGCGGCTGAAGCTGGCGACGCACATGGGGGAGAAGGGCGGCGTGTACGTCCTCGACGAGCCGACCACGGGTCTCCACCTCGCCGACGTCGAGCAACTGCTGGGCCTGCTGGACCGGTTGGTCGACTCCGGCAAGTCGGTCATCGTCGTCGAGCACCACCAGGCGGTCATGGCGCACGCGGACTGGATCATCGACCTCGGTCCGGGCGCGGGCCACGACGGCGGACGGATCGTCTTCGAGGGGACGCCCGCGGAACTCGTCGCCGCCGGGTCCACGGTCACGGCGAAGCATCTGGCGGCGTACGTGGGCATGTGACGCGGCGTTCCGGGATCCAGAGAGGGCAGGGCCTCGCTCCAGTGGGCCCTGCCCTCCCTCCTTGCCCCGCCGCCACCCTGCGCGGAACCGGCCGGAACCGGCCTCTTGACCGCGGGCTCCCCCTCCCCCGATGCTCGGTTGCGCATGGTGATGCGTGTGTCGAATGAGGCAACGATCAGGCCCGTCGGAGGAGTAACCCATGGCTCATGAGGTTCGTGCTGTCGTCGCCCGGGCGAAGGGCGCCCCCGTCTCCGTCGAGACGATCGTCGTCCCCGACCCGGGACCCGGCGAGGTGCTGGTGAAG
Source organism: Streptomyces sp. NPDC031225 (assembly GCF_055570355.1). Classification (NCBI taxonomy): domain Bacteria; kingdom Bacillati; phylum Actinomycetota; class Actinomycetes; order Kitasatosporales; family Streptomycetaceae; genus Streptomyces; species Streptomyces sp. NPDC031225. The sequence goes on from NZ_JBVIHJ010000017.1 coordinate 182,168, forward strand.
GTCGAGGCGTGCGGTGTCTGCCACACCGATCTCCACTACCGGGAGGGCGGCATCAACGACGACTTCCCCTTCCTGCTGGGGCACGAGGCGGCGGGCCGGATCGAAGCGGTCGGGGAGGACGTCACCGGACTGGAGCCGGACGACTTCGTGATCCTCAACTGGCGCGCGGTCTGCGGCACGTGCCGGGCGTGCGCCAAGGGCCGGCCCTGGTACTGCTTCGCCACCCGCAACGCGACCCAACGGATGACCCTGCTCGACGGCACCCCGCTCGCGCCCGCCCTCGGCATCGGCGCGTTCGCGGAGAAGACGCTGGTCGCCGCGGGGCAGTGCACCAAGGTGGACCCGGCCGCCCCGGCGACCGCCGCCGGGCTGCTCGGCTGCGGTGTCATGGCCGGCTTCGGCGCGGCCGTGAACACCGGCGCCGTCGGCCGCGGGGACTCCGTCGCCGTCATCGGCTGCGGCGGGGTGGGCATGGCCGCCGTCGCGGGGGCGAGGCTTGCCGGCGCGACCAAGGTCATCGCCGTCGACGTCGACCCGCGCAAGCTGGAGCGGGCCATGGGGATGGGCGCCACTCACACCGTCGACTCGCGCGAGAGCGACCCGGTCGAGGCGATCCGCGAGCTGACCGGCGGCTTCGGCGCCGACGTCGTCATCGAGGCGGTCGGCCGCCCCGAGACGTACAAACAGGCCTTCTACGCCCGCGACCTCGCCGGCACCGTCGTCCTGGTCGGCGTGCCGACCCCCGAGATGAAGCTGGAGCTTCCCCTGCTCGACGTCTTCGGCCGCGGCGGCTCGCTCAAGTCGTCCTGGTACGGCGACTGCCTGCCCTCGCGCGACTTCCCGGCCCTCGTCGATCTGTACCTGGGCGGGCGCTTCGACCTGGACGCCTTCGTCTCGGAGACCATCGGCCTCGGGGACGTGGAGAAGGCGTTCGAGAAGATGCACCGCGGTGAGGTGCTGCGGTCCGTCGTGGTGCTGTGACGGCGGGTCCACTTGTTGATTACTGCGCAGCGGGTTGCGCTACCTGCAACGCCACGCAAAGGCTGTGTCCGTCCTCTGGACGCCTTGACAAGGGTTTGCGGGCGCCCTCAAACTGACGTTGCGTTCACCGCAATCCGTTTCGCTATACGCACCGAGGTGTCATGATGATTCCCGCGTGCCGTCTCGTGGATCTTCCCCGAGGCGAGGCCTACCGGCTCGACATCGACCCGCCGGTCTCGGTGTTCCACACCGACGACGGCGAGGTCTTCGCCATCGACGACACCTGCACCCATCAGGACGCCTCGCTCGCCGACGGCTGGCTGGAGGGCTGCGAGGTCGAATGCCCTCTGCACGCCTCGAAGTTCGACCTGCGGACGGGTGCCGTCGACGCCCCGCCGGCCAAGCGCCCGGTCCGCACCCACGCGGTCCACGTCGAGGACGGCATGATCTACGTCCAGCTGTCCACGGACGCGCCCAACCTGCCGCCCTGCGTGGCGGCCAGGCTCGCCGGGGGCCCCGCGTGAGGACGGTGGCCGTGGTCGGCGCCTCGCTCGCCGGACTGTCGGCGGTGCGCTCGTTGCGCAAGCAGGGCTACGACGGACGGCTCGTCGTCATCGGCGACGAACTCCACCGCCCGTACGACAGGCCCCCGTTGTCGAAGGAGTTCCTGGCCGGTTCCCTGGGCGAGGCGGATCTCGCGCTGGAGTCGGACGAGGAGGATCTGCGGGTGCAGTGGCTGCTCGGCGTCCGCGCCGTCGGCCTCGACGGCCCGCAGCGCGCCGTACGGCTCGCCGACGGCAGCGAGGTCCGGGCGGACGGTGTCGTCATCGCGACCGGCGCCGCCGCCCGGACTCTGCCGGGCACCGACGGCCTGGCCGGGGTGCACACCCTGCGCACCCTGGACGACGCCCGCGCCCTGCGGGACGAACTGGCCCTGGGGGGACGGCTGGTGGTGATCGGCGGCGGCTTCATCGGCGCCGAGGTCGCCTCCACCGCGTACGCCCTCGGGCTCGACGTGACCGTCGTCGAGGCGGCCCCGACCCCCCTGGCCGGACCCCTCGGCGAGACCATGGGCGGGCTCGTCTCCGCCCTCCACGCGGACCACGGCGTACGTCTGTTGTGCGGTGTGGGCGTCAAGGCGCTGAGCGGTGAGAACCGGGTCGACGCCGTCCTCCTGGACGACGGCCGCAGCATTCCCGCCGACATCGTGGTCGTGGGAGTCGGCGCCCGCCCGTGCGTCGAGTGGCTGGCGGGATCGGGCATCGCCCTCGCCGACGGGGTCACCTGCGGCGCCGACGGCCGCACCAGCCTGGCCGGTGTGGTCGCGGTCGGCGACTGCGCCTCCTGGTACGACCCGCGCGCGGGCCTGCACCGCCGCGTCGAGCACTGGACCGGCGCACGGGAGCGGCCCGACGCGGCCGTGACCGCCCTGCTGGCGGGCGGCGCGGTGGAACCGAGTGCGCCGAGGCCGCCCTACTTCTGGTCGGACCAGTACGGCGTGAAGATCCAGTTCGCCGGTCACGCGGCCGGCGCCGACAGTGTGACGATCGAGGAAGGCGCCCGGGACGACCGCAACGTCCTGGCCGTCTACCGGCGTTCCGGGCACCCGGTCGCCGTGCTCGGGATGAACCAGCCGCGGTTGTTCACGCGCTGGCGCAAGCAGCTCGCCGCCGCGGCCTGACAGCACCGCCGCCGCTCCGCCCAGAACGCCGACCGCTCTTCCCGGCGTGCATCACCGGTACACGAAGGCGTGCATCACCGGTCCCCGACGTTCCCCGAGGAGTGCCCTGTGACCTCGACCGGCCTGCCCGACAGCCTGATCGCCACTCTCCCCGGCGCTTCCTATACGGATGCCGGGGTGTTCGCTCTGGAGCAGGAGCGGATTTTCGAGGCGATGTGGTTCTGTGCTGTGCGTGCTTCGGATCTGCCCAGACCCGGTTCGTTCAGGACGGTGGAGGTGGGGCGGGAGAGCGTTCTGATCACGCGTGCGCGGGACGACTCGGTGCGCGCGTACTTCAATGTGTGCCGGCATCGTGGGGCCCGGTTGTGCACGGAGGAGTCCGGCGAGGTGAAGCGGGCGTTCCAGTGTCCGTATCACGCGTGGACGTACGACCTGACGGGCAAGTTGGTGGCCGCGCCGAATCTGACGAAGATGCCGGACGTGGGGCGTACCGAGTACGGGCTGGCGGCCGTCGCGGTGCGTGAATGGCTGGGTTATGTGTGGGTGTGCCTCGCGGAGAACCCGCCGCCCTTCGACGAGGTCGTCCAGGACGTGATCACGCGTCTCGGGGACACCGAGTCGATCGAGCACTACGACCTCGACAACCTTCAGGTCGGGCGGCGGATCGTCTATGACGTGAAGGCGAACTGGAAGCTGATCGTCGAGAACTTCATGGAGTGCTATCACTGCGCGACGATCCATCCCGAACTGACGGAGGTGCTGCCGGAGTTCGCGGATGGGTATGCGGCGCAGTACTACGTGGGGCACGGGGCGGAGTTCGGTGAGGACGTCCGGGGGTTCACGGTCGACGGTTCGGAGGGGCTGGACCGTATTCCCGGGGTCTCCGACGATCAGGACCGCCGTTATTACGCGATCACGGTGCGGCCGCAGGTGTTCGTGAATCTGGTGCCCGACCATGTGATCTTCCACCGGATGTTTCCGGTCGCGGCGGACCGTACGGTCGTGGAGTGTGACTGGCTGTATCTTCCGCAGGTCGTGGAGAGCGGGAGGGATGTCAGCCGGTCGGTGGAGTTGTTCGACCGGGTCAACCGGCAGGACTTCGACGCGTGCGAGCGCACCCAGCCGGGGATGAGTTCACGCCTGTATGCCAAGGGCGGTGTCCTGGTCCCCAGCGAGCACCACATCGGCGCCTTCCACCACTGGGTCCAGGAACGGCTGGGGGCTCAGCCCAGGTAACCCATGCGATGGCTGATCTCGTCGGCGCCCTTGACCAGGACCGGAGCGAGTTCGTGGAGCCGCTCCTCGGAGAGCCGGTACGCCGGACCTGAGGCGCTGAGCGCCGCGATGACCTCTCCGTCCCGGTCGCGGACCGGTGCCGCCATGGCGTGGAGCCCGAGCTCCAGTTCCTCCAGGGCCCAGGCGTAGCCGCGCTCCCGGGCTTCGGCGAGGTTCTTCTCAAGCTTCGTCTTCGCCGTGATGGTGCGCGAGGTGACCTTCTTCAGGCCGGCCTCGGTCAACAGTGCGGCGCGGTCCTTGGCGGGCAGGTGGGCCAGGAGGATCTTGCCGCTGGAGGTGGCGTGCAACGGGGTCAGCTGGCCGACCCAGTTCTGCGCGGTGACGGCCCCGGGGCCGCGCACCTGGTAGAGGTTGACCGCGTAGCGCTCCTGCATCACGGCGAGGTTCACGGTCTCGCCGATCTCGTCGGCCAGGTCCTCGCAGACCGGGCGGCTCTGCTGGGTGATGTCGATGCGTCCGGTGACCGCGCCGGCCAGGCGCACGATGCCGAAGCCGAGGCGGTACTTGCCGCGCTCACCCGCCTGTTCGACCAGTCCGCGCGCCTCCAGTGCGCCCAGCAGGCGGAACGCCGTGGACTTGTGAACGTCGATCTCGGCGGCCACCTCGCTGACCCCCGCCTCGCCGCGCCGGGCGAGGATCTCCAGTACGTGAATGGCCCGGTCGACGGACTGCACCCCGCCGCTCGACGACCCTGTCGTTTCGTTATCCGGGTTGTAGTTGCTCACAACGCAACTATACGGGGGGTAAACAACAGGGCGCGGAGGTGTTTCGCAGACCCGGTGCATATGTCGTGCAAGTTGCGCGCCTCGCAACCTGGTGCGTATGACGCTACTCGTACTAGCATGCGCGCATATCTACGGCGCGAGCGAGACGAGGCACCATGGCTCCTCAGCAGCAGTACGACTTCGTCATCGTCGGTGGTGGATCGGCCGGCAGCGCACTGGCCAACCGGCTCTCCGCCGACCCGGGCAACCGGGTGCTGGTCCTGGAGGCCGGCCGGCCCGACTACCCGTGGGACGTCTTCATCCACATGCCCGCGGCGCTGACCTACCCGATCGGCAGCCGTTTCTACGACTGGAAGTACGAGTCCGAGCCCGAGCCCCACATGGGCGGCCGGCGCGTCTACCACGCCCGCGGCAAGGTCCTGGGCGGCTCCAGCAGCATCAACGGCATGATCTTCCAGCGCGGCAACCCCCTGGACTACGAGCGCTGGGCCGCCGACCCCGGCATGGAGACCTGGGACTACGCGCACTGTCTGCCGTACTTCAAGCGCATGGAGAACTGCCTCGCGGCCGACCCCGACGACGAGTTCCGCGGCCACGACGGCCCCCTCGTCCTGGAACGCGGCCCGGCCACCAACCCGCTCTTCACCGCCTTCCAGAAGGCCACCGAGGAAGCCGGGTACGTGCCCACCGACGACGTCAACGGCTACCGGCAGGAGGGCTTCGCCAAGTTCGACCGCAACGTCCACCGCGGGCGCCGGCTCTCGGCCTCGAAGGCCTATCTGAAGCCCGCCCGCAAGCGCCCCAACCTCACGGTCAGGACCCGCGCCCTCGTCACCCGTGTCCTGTTCGAGGGCAAGCGGGCCGTCGGCGTCGAGTACCGGCGCGGCAAGGGCGCGCTCCAGCAGGTCCGCGCCAAGGAGGTCATCCTCTGCGGCGGCGCGATCAACTCCCCGCAGCTGCTGCAGCTTTCCGGCGTCGGCAACGCGGAGGAACTGCGCGCGCTCGGCATCGACGTCGTGCACGACCTGCCGGGCGTCGGCGAGAACATGCAGGACCACCTGGAGGTGTACATCCAGTACGCCTGCAAGCAGCCCGTCTCCATGCAGCCGTATCTCGCGAAGTGGCGTGCCCCCTTCATCGGCCTGCAGTGGCTCTTCCGCAAGGGCCCCGCCGCCACCAACCACTTCGAGGCGGGCGGCTTCGCCCGCAGCAACGACGACGTCGACTACCCCAACCTGATGTTCCACTTCCTGCCCATCGCGGTCCGCTACGACGGCTCGGTGCCCGCGGGCGGACACGGCTACCAGGTGCATGTCGGACCCATGTACTCCGACGCCATCGGCTCCGTGAAGATCAGGAGCAAGGACCCGCAGGAGCATCCCGCGCTGCGCTTCAACTACCTCTCCACCGAGCAGGACCGGCGTGAGTGGGTCGAGGCGGTGCGGGTCGCCCGCAGGCTCCTCAACCAGCCCGCCCTGGCCCCCTACAACGACGGAGAGGTCTCACCGGGACCGTCCGTGGAGACCGACGAGGAGATCCTCGCCTGGGTCGCCAAGGACGGCGAGACCGCCCTGCACCCCTCCTGCACCTGCAAGATGGGCACCGACGAGAAGGCCGTCGTGGACCCCGCGAGCATGCGCGTGCACGGTGTGGAGGGACTGCGGGTCGTCGACGCGTCGGTGATGCCCTACGTCACCAACGGCAACATCTACGCGCCGGTGATGATGATCGCGGAGAAGGCGGCCGACCTCATCCTCGGCAAGGAGCCGCTCGCGCCCTCCAAGGCCGTGTACTACCGGCACCGCGACACTCACACGCAGGCGGGATAGACGGTGGGCGCCGAGGACCTCCGCGCGCTGCTCGCCGCCGTCCGCTACGAGGTGCTGCCCGCGAAGGTCACCGAGGACAAGGTCCTCGCCCATGTCCCGCGCGACGTCGTCGTCACCGTGACGGCGTCACCGGTCAAGGGCCTGGAGCCGACGCTCGACCTGGCCGGCCGGCTCGCGGCACACGGCTACCGGGTCGTCCCGCACGTGCCCGCGCGACTGCTGCGGGATGACGTGCACCTCAAGGACGTCGTCGACCGGCTCCGGGAGGCGGGCGTCGACGACGTCTTCGTGCCCGCGGGAGACGCCGACCCACCGGCAGGGGTGTACGACGGGGCCCTGCCGGTGCTGCGCAGGCTGGGTGAGCTGGGCGACCCCTTCGCCCGCGTCGGCATCACCGGCTACCCCGAGAGCCATCCGCTCATCCACGACGACCTCACCGTCCAGGCGATGTGGGACAAGCGGGCGCACGCCACGTACATCGTCAGCAACCTCTGCTTCGACCCGCGGGTGCTCACCGACTGGGTCGTCCGGATCCGGAGCCGGGGCGTCGCCCTGCCCCTTCATGTGGGCGTCGCGGGGCCCGTGCAGCGGGCGAAGCTGCTCGCCATGGCGACGAGGATCGGGGTGGGGGAGTCGACCCGTTTCCTCACCCGGCATCCGGCCTGGTTCCTGCGCTTCGCGGTCCCCGGCGGCTACGCACCCGAGCGGCTGCTCGACCGCACCGCCGAGCAACTCACCGTGCCCGCGGCGGGAGTTGCCGGACTGCATCTGTTCACCTTCAACCAGATCGCCGAGACCGAGCGGTGGCGCCGCGCCCTGCTCGACCGATTGAATCGGTAACGCAGAGTTTTCACCCACGGTCCTCCAACCCCTTGACGTGGGTTCCCGCATTCTCCAGAGTGTTCCACCACAAGCAATGCGATGCGCGATGCGCAACGAAATCGCTCGAAGGGCTCCCGACGTGGCTGACCTGTACGTGGACGGTGAATGGCGGGAACCGCTGGCCGGAGGCCGCCGGGAGATCCGATGTCCCGCCGACGGCACGCTCTCCGCGACCGTGTCCGAAGGGACCCGCCCCGACACCGAGGCGGCCGTCGCCGCCGCCCGCCGGGCCTTCGACGAGGGACCCTGGCCCCGTACCCCCGAGCGTGAGCGCGGCGCACTGCTGCTGCGCACCGCCGACCTGATCGAGCGCGACGCCAAGGAGTTCGCCCGCGCCGAGTCGCTGGACACCGGCAAGCGGCTGGTGGAGAGCGAGTACGACATCGCCGACATCGTCTCCTGCTTCCGCTACTACGGCGGGCTCGGCGGCACCGACGCCGGACGTGTGATCGACACCGGCCGGGACGACGCCGTGAGCCGCGTCGTCTACGAGCCGATCGGCGTCTGCGGACTGATCACCCCGTGGAACTACCCACTGCTCCAGGCGAGTTGGAAGGTCGCTCCGGCCCTTCTCGCCGGCAACACGATCGTCCTCAAGCCCAGCGAGCTCACCCCCTCCACCTCGATCCTGCTGATGAGGGCCCTGGAGGAGGCCGGGCTGCCGGCCGGCGCCGCCAACCTCGTCCTCGGAGCCGGGCCCGAGGTGGGCGCGCCGCTCTCCGAGGACGCCCGCGTCGACATGGTCTCCTTCACCGGCGGCCTGGAGACAGGCAAACGGATCATGGCGACGGCCGCCGCGACCGTGAAGAAGGTCGCGCTGGAACTCGGCGGCAAGAACCCCAACGTCGTCTTCGCCGACGCCGACTTCGAGACGGCCGTGGACTTCGCGCTCACGGCCGTCTTCCTGCACTCCGGGCAGGTCTGCTCGGCCGGCGCCCGGCTGATCGTCGAGGACTCCCTGCACGACCGGCTCGTCGACGAGATCGTCCGGCGGGCCCGGCAGATCCGCCTCGGCGGCCCCTTCGACCCCGAGGCCGAGACCGGCGCCCTGATCTCCGCGCAGCACCTCGCGAAGGTCGAGGCGTACGTCGCGGCCGGGGTGGCGGAGGGCGCCGTCCTGCGCTGCGGCGGCGAGCGGCCCGACGACCCCGCCCTCGCGAGCGGCCACTACTACCCGCCCACCGTGCTCGACGAGTGCCGGCAGGACATGCGGGTGGTGCACGAGGAGTCCTTCGGGCCCGTGCTCACCGTGGAGCGCTTCACCGACGAGGACGACGCCGTCCGTATCGCCAACGACACCGAGTACGGGCTCGCGGGTGCCGTGTGGACGCAGGACGCCGGCAAGGCCCAGCGGGTCGCCCGACGGCTGCGGCACGGCACGGTGTGGATCAACGACTACCACCCCTATGTGCCGCAGGCCGAGTGGGGTGGCTTCGGGCACTCCGGTGTGGGCCGGGAACTGGGACCGACCGGCCTCGACGAGTACCGCGAGCCCAAGCACATCTGGCAGAACATCCAACCCCGGCCGCAACACTGGTTCCGCGGCTGAACGCCGAGAAGAGGTCGACCATGACCCCCACCAAGACCGAGGTGCCGCCGCGGCGCGGCGCACCCGAGGACGCGGCTCCCACGCCGGTCATATCCGTGCGCGGGCTGTGGAAGGTGTTCGGGCCGAAGGCGGAGCAGGTACCGGACTCCGAGGAGCTGTGTGGGCTCACCCGCCGCGAGCTCATGGACCGCACCGGCTGCACCGCCGCCGTACGCGACGTGAGCTTCGACGTCGCACCCGGCGAGGTCTTCGTCGTCATGGGACTGTCCGGCTCCGGCAAGTCCACCCTGGTGCGCTGTCTGACCCGGCTGATCGAACCCACCGCGGGCGAGATCGTCTTCGAGGGCGAGGACATCCGCGACGCGGACGAGAAGCGGCTGCGTGAACTGCGGCGCAGCAAGTTCTCCATGGTCTTCCAGCACTTCGGGCTGCTGCCGCACCGCCGCGTCGTCGACAACGTGGCCTTCGGGCTGGAGATCCGCGGCATGGGCAGGACCGAGCGCACCCGGCGGGCGCTGGAGGTCGTCGAACTCGTCGGGCTCTCGGGATACGAGAACTCCTACCCCGACCAGCTCTCCGGCGGCATGCAGCAACGCGTGGGTCTGGCGAGGGCGTTGGCCGGTGACCCGGAGGTCCTCCTCTTCGACGAACCGTTCTCCGCGCTCGACCCGCTGATCCGCCGCGACATGCAGAACGAGGTCATCCGGCTGCACCACGAGGTCGGCAAGACGATGGTGTTCATCACCCACGACCTCTCCGAGGCGCTCAAGCTCGGCGACCGCATCCTCATCATGCGCGACGGCAAGACGGTCCAGTGCGGCACCGGCGACGAACTCGTCGGCGCCCCCGCCGACGACTACGTACGCGACTTCGTCAAGGACGTGCCGCGCGGCGACGTCCTCACCCTGCGCTGGATCATGCGCCCCGTCACCCCCGAAGACCCCCTGGACGGACCCGAGTTGGGCCCGGACGTCGTGGTGAAGGAGGCCACCCGGGCGGTGCTGGCGGCCGAGAAGCCGGTCAAGGTCGTCGAGAACGGCGAGCTGCTCGGCATCGTCGGCGACGAGGAGATCCTCGCGGTGGTCGCCGGACAGGAAGGCGACGTGTGATGACCGTCGCCATGGAGAAGCCCGAGATCTCGGGAGAGGCACCGCAGGCCGCCCCGCCTGCGCCCGCCGCCCCCGTGCGCCGGATCAGCCGGTCCATGGTGGTCGGCGTGATCCTCGTGGTCTGGCTCGTCCTGTTCTTCGTACTGCGTGGAAAGCAGACCCTGTCGCTGGCGGCGGCCGACCTCACCGACCTGCACCGCCGGCTCAACGACGTCAACGACTCCATCGGCGCCAACCGCAACTCCAACCCACTCTTCCTCTACTTCTTCAACGAGATCCGGCTGGTCATCGACAACCTGGTGACCTTCGTGCAGGACCTGATCTCCCAGCCCTCCGGCGACCGCCCGCTCCCGCAGATCGGCTGGCTCGGTGTCGTCGGGCTCGCCGGGTACGTCTCCTGGGCGGTGGCCAACTGGCGGGTCGCCCTGCTGGCCGTGGCCGGCTTCACCTTCCTCGGGCTCCAGGGGCTGTGGCAGGAGAGCATGGACACCCTGGCCCTGACCCTCTCCGCGGTCCTGGTGGCGCTGCTGTTCGCCCTGCCGCTGGGGGTGTGGGCGGGACTGTCCGAACGGGTCAACCGGATCGTCACGCCCTTCCTGGACTTCATGCAGACGATGCCGACCTTCGTCTACCTGGCGCCGCTGACCCTGATCTTCCTCATCGGCGGAGCCTCCGCCGCGATCGCCACCGTCATCTACGCTGCCCCGCCGGCCATCCGCATCACCGCGCACGCCATCCGCTCGGTGCCCGCCGCGTCGGTCGAGGCGGCCGAGTCGATGGGGGCCACGAGACGGCAGTCGCTGCTGAAGGTCCTGCTGCCGATGTCCAAGCGGACCGTGGTCATGGGTGTCAACCAGACCATCATGGCCGCACTGGCCATGGTGACCATCGCGGCCCTGATCGACGCGCCCGGCCTCGGCAAGACCGTCGTACAGGCCCTGCAGTCCCTCGACGTGGGTACGGCCTTCAACGCGGGCCTCGCCATCGTCGTCATGGCGATCGTCCTGGACCGGGTCACCACCGCGGCCAGCGGACGCGCGGAGGCCGCCCGGCGCTCCGCCGGACCCCTCCTGAAGTGGCGCAAGCACCTGCTCGCCGCCGGGGGAGTGGTGGCGGCGGTGCTCGTCTACCTGTCGCACACCTACGTGTGGGCGGCCGAGTTCCCCGGCGACGGCAGCACCGGCAGCAATATCGCCAAGGCCGCCGACAACGTGACGACCTGGGCCCAGGACAACCTGTCGGGACTGACCAACGCCATCCGCGACTCCCTCACCAACGGCCTGCTCAACCCGTTCCAGACCCTGCTGACCGACTCCCCGTGGTGGCTTGTCGGCGCCGCCCTCGCGGGGTTCGCCGTCGTCCTCGGCGGCCGGCGCGCCGGGATCACCACCGCCGTGTGCGTGGGACTGCTGGTCGGCACGGGCCTGTGGTCGGACGCCATGACGACGCTGGCGTCGACCGTCGTGGCGACGGTGCTGGTGATGCTGTTCGGCGCCGCCTTCGGGGTGTGGATGGGGCGCAGCGCCCTGGTGGACCAGCTGGTGCGGCCCACCCTGGACGCGGCCCAGGTCATGCCGCCGTTCGTCTATCTCGTGCCGTTCCTCGCGCTGTTCGGCGCGACACGGTTCACGGCCATCGTCGCCGCGGTCGTCTACGCGGCGCCCGTCGCCATCAAGATCATCGCGGACGGGGTGCGGGCCGTGCCCGCCACCACCGTCGAGGCGGCGACCTCCACCGGGTGTAACACCTGGCAGATCATCACCAAGGTCCAGCTGCCGATGGCACGCAGCGCCCTGACACTCGCGACCAACCAGGGCCTGATCTACGTGCTGTCGATGGTCGTCGTGGGCGGTCTCGTGGGAGCGGGCGCCCTCGGCTACGACGTCGTGGCCGGGTTCTCGCAGGGGGAGCTGTACGGCAAGGGCCTGGCGGCCGGTCTCGCCATCGTCCTGCTCGGCGTCATGTTCGACCGGATCACTCAGGCAGCGGCTCGCCGCACCAGGGCTTAAGGAGCACCACACGATGGCAAGACACTGGCGGGCCGGAGCGGCCGGCATGGCCGTCCTCGGCCTCACCCTCACCGCCTGCGGTGGCGCGAAGGTCGGCGACTCCTCGGGGGCCGACGACGCGGGCAGCTCCGGCAAGTGCGGCACCTTCAACCTCGCGGTCAACCCGTGGGTGGGCTACGAGGCGGACGCGGCGGTCGTCGCGTACGTCGCCGAGCACGACCTCGGCTGCAAGGTCACCAAGAAGGACCTCAAGGAGGAGATCGCCTGGCAGGGCTTCGGGACCGGCGAGGTGGACGCCGTCCTGGAGAACTGGGGCCACGACGACCTGAAGAAGAAGTACATCACCCAGCAGAAGACCGCCGTGGAGGCCGGCTCGACCGGCAACAAGGGCGTCATCGGCTGGTTCGTGCCGCCGTGGATGGCGAAGAAGTACCCGGACATCACCGACTGGAAGAACCTCAACAAGTACGCGTCGCTCTTCAAGACCTCGGAGTCGGGCGACAAGGGCCAGCTGCTGGACGGTGACCCGTCCTACGTCACCAACGACGAGGCCCTGGTGAAGAACCTCAAGCTGAACTTCAAGGTGGTGCAGGGCGGCAGCGAGACCTCGCTGATCCAGTCCTTCAGGCAGGCGGAGCAGAACAAGACACCGTTCATCGGCTACTTCTACTCGCCGCAGTGGTTCTTCTCCGAGGTGGACCTCGTCCGGGTCAAGCTGCCCGCCTACACCAAGGGCTGTGACGCGGTCCCGTCGAAGGTCGCCTGCGACTACCCCGACTACGACCTCGACAAGATAGTCAGCGCGAAGTTCGCCAAGTCCGGCAGCCCCGCCTACAACCTGGTCAAGAACTTCAACTGGACCAACGACGACCAGGACACCGTCGCCAAGTCGATCGCCGTGGACAAGCTGTCCGACGAGGCGGCGGCCAAGAAGTGGGTCGACGCCAACCGCGCCAAGGTCGACGCCTGGATCAAGTAACCCGCTCGTTCACGCCCGGTGGGCGGTGCGCACTCCGGCGCACCGCCCACCGGGCGTTGCCGTTTTCCGGGCCGTTCCACGACGTCACCCGGCCTCTTGACACCCATCCGGGCGACGGGCACATTGAGTTGCGCAACCTGAATCACGTTGCGTAGAAAGCAACTGAGCCGGAGGTGTGGCGATGGCGGGACCCCGGGTGGTCATCATCGGAGCGGGCGTTGTGGGGGCCGCGCTCGCCGACGAGATCTCCGCACGCGGCTGGACCGAGGTGACCGTGGTCGACCAGGGCCCGCTGCCCGCCACCGGAGGCTCGTCGTCGCACGCCCCCGGACTGGTCTTCCAGGCCAACGCCTCCAAGACCATGACCGAGCTGGCCCGCTACACCGTCGAGAAGCTGAGCTCCCTCGACGTCGACGGACAGCCCTGCTTCCTCCAGGTCGGCGGTCTGGAGGTGGCGACCACCCCGGAGCGCGTCACGGAACTCCACCGCCGCCAGGGCTGGCTCACCTCCTGGGGCGTCGAGAGCCGCCTGCTGACCGCCGAGGAGTGCGTCGCGCAGCACCCGCTCGTCAACCCGGACCGGGTCCTCGCGGGCCTCCTCATCCCCACCGACGGCCTCGCCAAGGCCGTCCTCGCCGTCGAGGCGCAGATCCGCCGGGCCACCGAGCGCGGTGTGACGTTCCTGGCCCGCCACGAGGTCCTGGACGTGCTCAGGGCCGACGGCGAGGTGACGGGCGTCCGCACCGACCACGGCGATCTGGACGCCGACATCGTCGTGTGCTGCGCCGGCATCTGGGGCCCCAGGATCGCCCGCATGGTCGGCATGAACCTCCCGCTCACCCCGCTCGCCCACCAGCTCGCCTGGACCGGGCCGGTCCCCGCGCTCGCGGGCCAGACGGAGGAGGCGGTGCGCCCGATCCTGCGCCACCAGGACGCCGACCTCTACTACCGCGACCGCTTCGACACCCTCGGCATCGGCTACTACGGCCACCGCCCCATGCCCGTCAGCGCCGACGAGATCCTCTCCGTCGACGAGGCCGACGCGATGCCGTCCGTCCTGAAGTTCACCGAGGACGACTTCGCGGACGCCTGGACCGAGACCCGGTCACTGCTCCCCGCGACGAAGGACGCCAAGATCGAGGAGGGCATCAACGGCCTCTTCTCCTTCACCACCGACGGCCTGCCCCTCCTCGGCGAGTCCCCGGACGTCAAGGGCTTCTGGGTCGCCGAGGCGGTCTGGGTCACCCACTCCGCCGGCGTCGGCCGGGCCGTCGCCGAATGGCTGGTCGACGGCCACTGCTCCTCCTTCGACCTGCACGAGTGCGACGTCAACCGCTTCGAGCCGCACCAGCTCGCCCCGGAGTACGTGCTGGCCCGCGACTGCCAGAACTTCGTCGAGGTCTACGACATCCTCCACCCGCTCCAGCCCTCCGGTGACCCGCGCCCGATCCGCACCAGCCCCTTCCACACGCGCCAACAGGAGCTGGGCGCCTTCTTCCTGGAGGCGAACGGCTGGGAGCGTCCGCAGTGGTACGAGTCCAACGCGGGCCTGGTGGAAGGCCGTTCGATCGTCACCCCCAACGACTGGGCCGCGCAGTACTGGTCGCCGATCGTCGGCGCGGAGGCCCAGACCACCCGCGAGACCGTCGCGATGTACGACATGACGGCCCTCAAGCGCCTGGAGGTGAGCGGGCGGGGCGCCGCCGACCTCCTGGAGCGGCTGTGCACCGGCAAGGTCGCCAAGTCCGTCGGCTCGGTGACGTACACGCTGCTCCTCGACCACGACGGCGGCATCCGCAGCGACATCACCGTCGCCCGCCTGGCCCCCGACCTCTTCCAGGTCGGCGCCAACGGCAACCTCGACCTCGACTGGTTCACCCGCCACCTGCCCGCCGACGGCACCGTCCAGGTCCGGGACATCACGCCCGGCACCTGCTGCATCGGCCTGTGGGGACCGCTCGCCCGCGATGTCCTCCAGCCGCTCACCGACGAGGACTTCTCGGCCACGGGCCTGAAGTACTTCCGCGCCAAGCGCGCCTATGTCGGGTCCGTCCCGGTCACCGCGATGCGCCTGTCGTACGTCGGCGAACTCGGCTGGGAGCTGTACACCACGGCCGACCAGGGCCTCAAACTCTGGGACACCCTGTGGCGCGCGGCGAAGCCGCTGGGCGGCATCGCGGCCGGACGCGGCGCCTTCAACAGCCTCCGCCTGGAGAAGGGTTACCGCTCCTTCGGCACCGACATGACCTACGAGCACGATCCGTACGAGGCCGGGGTCGGGTTCGCCGTCAAGGCGGACAAGGAGGACTTCGTCGGCAAGGCGGCGCTGGAGCGGCGCAGGACTGACGTGCGGCGGAAGCTGACCTGCCTGACCGTCGACGACCCGCGGGCCGTCGTCATGGGCAAGGAGCCGGTCTACGACGGTGACCGCGCCGTCGGCTACGTCACCAGCGCCGCCTTCGGATACACGATCGGCAAGGGCATCGCGTACGCCTGGCTCCCGGCGGAACTCGCGACGACCGGTCGTGCGCTGCACATCGGCTACTTCGACCAGCGCGTCGAGGCAGTGGTCGCCGAGGAGCCCCTGTTCGACCCGACGATGTCCCGCCTCCGCGGCTGAGCAGGGAGAGCGAACACCCATGAACGCGCTGAACACCCCCCTTGCGGAACTGGATCCCGAGGTCCACGCGGCCCTCGCCGCCGAACTCCACCGCCAGCAGTCCACCCTGGAGATGATCGCCTCCGAGAACTTCGCGCCCACCGCCGTGATGGAGGCGCAGGGCTCGGTCGCGACCAACAAGTACGCCGAGGGCTACCCGGGGCGCCGCTACTACGGCGGCTGCGAACACGTCGACGTCACCGAGCGGTTGGCCATCGAGCGCGTCAAGTCCCTGTTCGGCGCGGGCTTCGCCAACGTCCAGCCGCACTCCGGCGCACAGGCCAACACGGCGGTCTTCTTCGCCCTGTTGCAGCCCGGCGACACCATCCTCGGCCTGGACCTCGCGCACGGCGGCCACCTCACCCACGGGATGCGCCTCAACTACAGCGGCAAGATGCTGAACGTGGTGCCGTACCACGTGTCGGAGGGCGACAACCTGGTCGACCTGGACGAGGTCGAGCGGCTCGCCAAGGAACACCGCCCCAAGATGATCATCGCGGGCTGGTCGGCCTACCCCAGGCAGCTGGACTTCGCGGCCTTCCGCCGGATCGCCGACGAGGTGGGCGCCCTGCTGATGGTCGACATGGCGCACTTCGCCGGCCTGGTCGCCGCGGGACTGCACCCGAACCCCGTCCCGCACGCCCACGTGGTGACGACCACGACCCACAAGACCCTCGGCGGCCCGCGCGGCGGAGTCGTCCTCACCAACGAGGCCGACCTGGCCAAGAAGATCAACTCGGCGGTGTTCCCCGGCATGCAGGGTGGCCCGCTGGAGCACGTCATCGCGGCGAAGGCGGTGTCCTTCAAGGTCGCCGCGTCCCCGGAGTTCGCCGAGCGCCAGGCCCGTACCCTGGCCGGCGCCCGCATCCTCGCCGAGCGGCTGACCCGCGAGGACGCTGCCGCCGCCGGGGTGAAGGTACTGACCGGAGGCACCGATGTCCACCTGGTCCTCGTCGACCTGCGGGAGTCCCCGCTCGACGGCCGCCAGGCCGAGGACCTCCTCCACTCGGTCGGCATCACCGTCAACCGCAACGCCGTCCCCTTCGACCCGCGCCCGCCGATGGTCACCTCGGGCCTGCGCATCGGCACCCCGGCGCTGGCCACGCGCGGCCTCACCGAGGAGGACTTCGCGGAGGTCGCCGACGTGATCGCCCTCGCACTCCAGCCGGAGCCCGACATCGCAGCCCTGAGCGCCCGCACCGAGGCCCTGGCGGCGAAGCACCCCCTCTACCCGCACCTCACCGGCGAGGGAGACGCCCGATGAGCAGCCCCCGCACCCCCGGCGCCGAGCTCCCCGAACACCCCGACTGGCTGTGGCGCACCCCCGAGCCGAAGCGCTCGTACGACGTCATCGTCGTGGGCGGCGGCGGACACGGCCTGGCCACCGCCCACTACCTGGCGAAGAACCACGGCATCACCAACGTGGCCGTGCTGGAGAAGGGCTGGCTCGCGGGCGGCAACATGGCCCGCAACACCACGATCATCCGCTCCAACTACCTGTGGGACGAGAGCGCCGGTATCTACGAGCACGCCCTCAAGCTGTGGGAGGGCCTGGAGGAGGAGCTGGACTACCCGATCCTCTTCTCCCAGCGGGGCGTCCTGAACCTCGCGCACAGCCTCCAGGACGTCCGTGACAGCGTGCGCCGGGTGGAGGCGAACCGCCTGAACGGCGTGGACGCGGAGTGGCTGGACGCCGAGCAGGTCAGCGAGATCTGCCCGATCGTCAACATCTCACCCGACGTGCGCTATCCGGTCCTCGGCGGCACCTACCAGCCGCGCGCCGGGATCGCCAAGCACGACCACGTGGCGTGGGGCCTGGCCCGCTCGGCGGACGCGGCCGGCATCGACATCATCCAGAACTGCGAGGTCACGGGCCTCGACGTGGTCGGCGGGCGGGTGGTCGGAGTCCAGACCTCCCTCGGTCCGATCGCGGCGGGCAAGGTGGCCCTGTGCTCGGCGGGCCACACCTCGGTCCTCGCCGCCATGGCGGGCATCGAACTCCCGCTCCAGAGCCACCCGTTGCAGGCGCTGGTGTCGGAACTCCTGGAGCCGGTCCATCCCACGGTGGTCATGTCCAACGCGGTCCACGTGTACGTCAGCCAGGCGCACAAGGGCGAGTTGGTGATGGGCGCGGGCATCGACTCGTACAACTCCTACACCCAGCGCGGCGCGTTCCACATCATCGAGGAACAGATGGCGGCGGCCCTGGAACTCTTCCCGGTCTTCGCCCGCGCCCACGTCCTGCGCACCTGGGGCGGCATCGTCGACGTCAGCCCCGACGCCTCGCCGATCGTCGGCCTCTCCCCGGTCGACAACCTGTACCTCAACTGCGGCTGGGGCACCGGCGGTTTCAAGGCGACCCCGGGCGTCGGCTGGGTCTACGCCCACACGATCGCCCACGACACCCCCCACCCGCTCAACGCCCCCTTCTCGCTCGACCGTTTCACCACCGGCGCGCTCGTCGACGAGCACGGCGCCGCCGCGGTGGCCCACTAGGGATCCTCAAGGGAGCCGAACGACATGCTGCTGATCCCCTGCCCGTGGTGCGGGCCCCGTGACGAGTCCGAGTTCCACTACGGCGGCCAGGCCCATGTGCCGTACCCGGAGAGCCCCGCGGACCTGAGCGACGAGGAGTGGGCCCGGTACCTCTTCTTCCGTGCCAATCCGAGGGGTCCGTTCGCCGAACGCTGGAGCCACGCGGCGGGCTGCCGGCGCTGGTTCAACGCGGTGCGGGACACATCGACCAACGAGATCCTCACGGTGTACCGGGCGGGGGAGAGCCGTCCGGAGACGACGGAGGCGCTTCCGGTCACTTCTCAGTCCAGGCCGGCATCTCCAGCCCGTCCGGCGTTTGAGGACGAGGCCCCTTCAGGGCCGATCGGGGGTCTGGGGGCGCAGCCCCCAGCACGCAGCCGCACCCGAACCGTCACCTTCACCTTCGACGGCATCGAATACCAGGGCGTACAAGGAGACACCCTCGCCTCCGCCCTCCTCGCCAACGGCGTCATCCAGACCGGCACCAGCATCAGACTCGGCCGCCCCCGGGGCATCTTCTCGGCAGGGGCCGAAGAACCCAACGCCGTCGTCCAGATCGAGAAGCCCTTCCCCGAGCCGATGCTCCCGGCCACTACCGTCGAGCTGTACGACGGCCTGGTGGCGAGCAGCCTCCCCGGTCAGGGCCGTCTCGCCACCGAGCCCGACCCGGCCCGCTACGACGCCGTGCACCACCACTGCGACCTGCTGATCGTCGGCGCGGGCCCGGCAGGTCTCGCGGCGGCGGCCGCGGCGGCGGGCAGCGGAGCCCGCGTGATCCTCGCCGACGACCGGCCCGAACTCGGCGGCAGCCTGCGCGGGACCGGCGAACTCCTCGGCTGGGCCGACGAGTTGGGGACACGTCTCGACGCCACCCCCGATGTGCGCGTCCTGCGCCGCACCACCGTTTTCGGCTACTACGACGACAACCACCTCCTCGCCGTCGAGCGCCGTACCAACCACCTCGGCGCCGCGGCCCCGGCCGACGTCTCCCGCGAACGCGTCCACCGCATCCGGGCCCGACGTGTCGTCCTGGCCACCGGCGCCCACGAGCGCTCCCTGGCCTTCGCGGACAACGACCGCCCCGGCGTGATGCTGGCGGCCTCGGCCCGCACCTACCTCCGCCGCCACGGCGTCGTGCCCGGCCGGCACGCGGTCGTGCTCACCACCAACGACAGCGCCTACCCGGCCGCGCTGGACCTCGCCGCGGCGGGCGTCGACATCGCGGCGGTCGTCGACACCCGCCCGGAGCCGGGGGAGTGGGCCGACCGGGCCCGGGCAGCCGGCATCGAGGTGCTCGCCGGGCACGCCGTCACCGGTACGCAGGGCGAGGCCCGTCTGACCTCCGTGAGCGTCGCCCCGTACGGAGAGACCGTGGGGCAGCGGGAGTTCACCGCCGACCTGCTCCTGGTCTCCGGGGGCTGGAACCCGGTTGCGCACCTGTTCAGCCAGGCGGGCGGCAAGCTGCGGTACGACGACACACTCGGCACCTTCGTCCCCGGCGCCTGCCGCCAGGCCGTCGAGGTCGCGGGCAGCGCGGGCGGAGAGTTCGACCAGGCCGCCGTCCTCGCGCAGGGCGCCGCCGCCGGAGCCCGCGCGATCGAGGCCGAGGGCTACACCGCCGTCGCACCCCGCCTCCCGCAGCTCCCCGCGCCACCGCGGCAGACCCCGCCGATGCAGGTCTTCACCCTCCCCGGCCGCGACGGCGCCCCCCGCTTCGTCGACCTCCAACGCGACGTCACCGTCGACGACCTGACCCGTGCCACCGGCGCGGGCATGCGCTCCGTCGAGCACACCAAGCGCTACACCACGGCTGGCACGGCCAACGACCAGGGCAAGACCTCCGGGGTCCTGGCCAGCGGGGTCGTCGCCGAACTCCTCGGCGTGGACGTCTCGGCGCTCGGCACGACGACCTTCCGCCCGCCCTACACCCCGGTGTCCTTCGCCACCCTCGCCGGCCGCGACCGGGGCGCGCTGCACGACCCGATCCGTACAACTGCCCTGCACGAGTGGCATGTCGCGCACGGCGCCCGCTTCGAGAACGTCGGCCAGTGGAAGCGCCCCTGGTACTACCCGCGGCCCGGTGAGGACATGGAGGCGGCCGTCCTGCGCGAGTGCGCCGCAGCCCGCGACGGCGTCGCCTTCATGGACGCCTCCACCCTCGGCAAGATCGACGTCCAGGGCCCGGACGCCGCCGTCCTCCTCGACCGGCTGTACACCAACATGATGTCTACCCTGAAGGTCGGCATGATCCGCTACGGCGTGATGAGCCGCCTGGACGGCATGGTCTTCGACGACGGCACCGTCATCCGCCTCGCCCAGGACCGCTTCCTCCTCACGACGACCACGGGCAACGCGGCGGCCGTCCTGGACTGGATGGAGGAGTGGCTGCAGACGGAGTGGCCGGAGCTGAAGGTCCACTGCACCTCGGTGACCGAGCAGTGGGCGACCGTGGCACTGGTCGGCCCGGAGTCCCGGGCACTCCTCGGCTCGCTCGCGCCCCAACTGGCCGTGTCCAACGACGACTTCCCGTTCATGGCCTGGCGGGACACGACCGTCGCGGGCATCGACGCCAGGGTCTGCAGGATCAGCTTCTCCGGCGAACTCGCCTACGAGATCAACGTGTCACCGTGGCAGGCCCTCGCCCTCTGGGAGGCGCTGGCCGAGGCCGGCGCCCCGTACGGCATCACCCCGTACGGCACCGAGACCATGCACGTCCTGCGCGCCGAGAAGGGCTACCCGATCATCGGCCAGGACACCGACGGCACCGTCACCCCGCACGACCTCGGCATGAGCTGGGCGGTGTCCAAGAAGAAGCCCGACTTCATCGGCAAGCGCTCCTACGCCCGCGCCGACGCCGTCCGCCCCGACCGCAAGCACCTGGTCGGCCTGCTCCCCGAGGACCCGGGCGCCTTCCTCCCCGAGGGGACACAGCTGGTTGCCGACGCCGTGCTGCCCGCGCCACCCGTCCCGATGCTCGGCCACGTCACCTCCAGCTACCGCAGCGCCGCCCTCGGCCGCACGTTCGCGCTGGCCCTGATCAAGGGCGGCCGGGAGCGCATCGGCGAGCGGCTGTACGCCCCCGTCGGCGACCGGCTGGTTCCGGTGACCGTCGCAAGCCCCGTCCTCTACGACCCCGAGGGAGCCCGCCGCGATGGCTGACACCGCCCTTACCGCCCCGCTCCGCAGCCCCCTGTCGCACACCGCCGGCCGCCTCGCCGCCGCCACCCGTACCTCCGGGGGAGCGGTCCGGCTGGCGGAACTCCCCTTCCTGACGCAGATCGACGTGCGCCTCGACCTCAAGGGCGCGGCGGCCGACGCCGTCGGGCTCGCTCTGGGGCTCCAGCTGCCCGTCGAGCCCGACACCGTCGTACGCGCCGGGGAGCTCACCGCCCTGTGGCTCGGGCCCGACGAGTGGCTCGTGGTGGGGCCGCCGGACCGGCGGGACGTGGAGGACCGTATCCGCGAGGCCTCAGGCGACGAGCCGGTGTCGGTCGTCGACGTGTCGGCGCAGCGCACCACGCTCCTCGTCGCGGGACCCCGCGCCCGCGATCTGCTGGCCCACGGCTGTTCGCTGGATCTGCACCCGCGTGCCTTCGGTGCCGGACGCTGCGCTCAGACCACGCTCGGACGCACCCAGGTCGTGCTGGTCGCCCGTGACGAACCGGGCGCCGGCTTCTGGGTACTGGTCCGCTCGTCCTTCGCCGGCTACCTGACGGACTGGCTGCTGGACGCGGCCGTGGAGTGGACGTCCTGAGAGCCTTTACGTCCTTGAGCCTCGGGCATCCTGAGAGCCCGGCGTCAGCCCAGGTGGCCGAGCCGCCTGCTGAGTTCGTCGGCGCCCTTGACCAGTACCGGTGCCAGCTCGTGCATCCGTTCCTCGGTGAGCCGGAAGGCGGGCCCCGAGGCGGTCAGGGCGGCGACGACCTCGCCGTCGCGTGAACGCACCGGCGCGGCCATGGCGTTGAGGCCCTCCTCGTACTCCTCCACCGTCATGGCGTAGCCCTGTTCGCGGACCCGGACCAGCTCGGCCTCCAGGTCCTGCCGGGAGGTCAGCGTGCGCTCCGTCATGCGGTCGAGCCCGGCAACGGCGACGAGTTCGTCCCGGCGCCCGTCCGGCAGATGGGCGAGGAGGACCTTGCCGCTCGACGTGCAGTGCATCGGGGTCTGCCGGCCGACCCAGTTCTGCGCCGTGATGGCGGAGCGGCCGCGCACCTGGTCGAGGTTGATCACGTGATGGGACTCCAGCACCGCGATGTTCATCGTCTCGCCCAGGGCGTCGGCGAGGCGCTCGCAGATCCCGCGGCCGTGCTTGGTGACGTCGATGCGTCCCGTGACCGCTCCGGCCAGCCGCACGATGCCGAAGCCGAGGCGGTACTTCCCGCGCTCGCCCTCCTGCTCGACCATCCCGTGCGCCTCCAGGGCGCCGAGCAGGCGGAACGCCGTGGACTTGTGGACGTCGATGGCCGCGGCCACCTCGCTGACGCCCGCCTCGCCGCGCTGGGCGAGGATCTCCAGCACGGTGACAGCCCGGTCGACGGACTGCACACCGCCACCGGAGGTACCCGCGGACTCGGTGCCGTTGTTGCTCATGGCGGAACCTTATGCGAAGGGGGCCACACCGGTCAGCGGAAGACGACCGTCCGACGGCCGTTGATCATGACCCGGTTCTGGCTGTGCCATTCCACGGCCCGCGCGAGGACCTGCGCCTCGACGTCCCGCCCCAGGGTCACCAGGGTCTCGGGGCTCTGGGCGTGGCTCACGCGCATGACGTCCTGCTCGATGATGGGCCCCTCGTCGAGGTCCGGGGTGACGTAGTGAGCCGTGGCCCCGACCAGCTTGACGCCGCGCTCGTGCGCCTGGACGTAGGGCCTCGCGCCCTTGAAGCTCGGCAGGAACGAATGGTGGATGTTGATCGCCCGGCCTTCGAGCTGCTTGCACAGGTCGTTCGACAGGATCTGCATGTACCGGGCGAGGACCACGAGGTCGACGTCCAGTTCGTCGACGAGTTCGAGCAGCCGGGCCTCCGCGTCCGGCTTCGTCTCCGGGGTCACCGGCACATGGTGGAAGGGGATGCCGTAGGTCTCGGCGAGCGGGGCGAAGTCCGGGTGGTTGGAGACGATGCCCGCCACTTCGATGCCGAGCGCGCCGGTGCGCTGCCGGAAGAGCAGGTCGTTCAGGCAGTGGCCGAACTTCGACACCATGATCAGAGTGCGGGTCGGGGTCGCCGCGTCGCACAGCTGCCAGGTGATCCGGTACGCCTCCGCGACCGGGGCGAAGCCGGACCGCAGGGCCTCCAGGGACATGGCCGGGTCCGAGACGTCGAAGTGGACGCGCATGAAGAAGCGGTCCTGGAGCCGGTCGTCGAACTGCTGGCTCTCCCGGATGTTCCCCGAGTGCCGGACGAGGAAGCCGGTGACGGCGTGGACGAGGCCGGAACGGTCGGGGCAGGAGAGGGTGAGGACGAACTCGCGGTCGGGTTGCGGTCGAAGAGACACTGAGTCCTCCCGAAGGCTGCGCATTACGCAACAGTGCGACTGATACGCAACATCGTCCCGGCTGTGACGGCCCGCGGTCAAGGGCTCGCCCACTCTTGACAGTGCCAGGCGCGCGCTGCACTGTGTGTTGCGCTGGTCGATACATGTTGCGCATAAGGCAACCTCAGGAGTTCTCTATGACCTCGGCAGCCCTCCCCGAGAGCCTGATCCCGACTCTCCCCGGCGCTTCCTATACGGATGCCGGGGTGTTCGCTCTGGAGCAGGAGCGGATTTTCGAGGCGATGTGGTTCTGTGCTGTGCGTGCTTCGGATCTGCCCAGACCCGGTTCGTTCAGGACGGTGGAGGTGGGGCGGGAGAGCGTTCTGATCACGCGTGCGCGGGACAACTCGGTGCGCGGGTACTTCAATGTGTGCCGGCATCGTGGGGCCCGGTTGTGCACGGAGGAGTCCGGCGAGGTGAAGCGGGCGTTCCAGTGTCCGTATCACGCGTGGACGTATGACCTGACAGGCAAGTTGGTGGCCGCGCCGAACCTGACGAAGATGCCGGACGTGGGGCGTACCGAGTACGGGCTGGCGGCCGTCGCGGTGCGTGAATGGCTGGGTTATGTGTGGGTGTGCCTCGCGGAGAACCCGCCCTCCTTCGAGGACTCGGTGGTCGCGGACGTGGTGGCCCGGCTGGGCGACGTGGAGTCCGTCGACCGGTACGACATCGAGAGCCTTCAGGTCGGGCGGCGGATCGTCTATGACGTGAAGGCGAACTGGAAGCTGATCGTCGAGAACTTCATGGAGTGCTATCACTGCGCGACGATCCATCCCGAACTGACGGAGGTGCTGCCGGAGTTCGCGGACGGGTACGCGGCGCAGTACTACGTGGGGCACGGGGCGGAGTTCGGTGAGGACGTCCGGGGGTTCACGGTCGACGGTTCGGAGGGGCTGGACCGGATACCCGGGGTCTCCGACGATCAGGACCGCCGTTATTACGCGATCACGGTGCGGCCGCAGGTGTTCGTGAATCTGGTGCCCGACCATGTGATCTTCCACCGGATGTTTCCGGTCGCGGCGGACCGTACGGTCGTGGAGTGTGACTGGCTGTATCTTCCGCAGGTCGTGGAGAGCGGGAGGGATGTCAGCCGGTCGGTGGAGTTGTTCGACCGGGTCAACCGGCAGGACTTCGACGCGTGCGAGCGCACCCAGCCGGGGATGAGCTCACGCCTGTATGCCAAGGGCGGAGTCCTGGTCCCCAGCGAGCACCACATCGGCGCCTTCCACCACTGGGTCCAGGAACAGCTCGGCGCCGGACAGGCGTGAGGGGCCCGGCGTCGAACACCGGGCCCCTCAACGTGCGTTGGCCGTCAGCCGGCGACCGGTGCGACCGTGATCCGGTCGACGTTGGGCGCGTAGGCCGTGGAGTTGGCCAGGGTGACGGTGTTGGTGCCCGCGGTCAGGGTGACCGGGACGGGCAGGTCCCAGTAGTTGTTCCAGCTGTAGTTGTTGCGGAACATGACCGTCTGGGCTGTTCCGTTGACGCTGATCTGGGCCGCGCGGGAGACGACGTTGGTGTTGTAGTTGCCGGACCCGGAGACCTGGTTGTTGGCGTAGCGGACGTTCATGACGTAACGCCCGGCGCTCGCCGCGTTGACCTTGAAGGTGAGCGTGTTGCCCGAGCCGTTGCCGATGTAGCCCACGTACTTGCCGCCGGACGCCCAGGTGTCCGAGGTGACGACGGCTGTTCCGGCGAGGGTGGCGGCCTCGGCCTCGTAGGCGGTCACGCCCGTGGTGTCGGCGCTCGCGGCGACGCGCAGGTCCCGCAGGGTCAGGACGGTGGAGCCCGAAGTGGCGGCGGTGATGCGGTTGTTGCCCGCCGACAGGTACAGCCGTGAGGTCTTGTCGGTGAGCGTCCCGCTGGTCGAGGCCAGTGTCACGGCGGTGGCGCCGTCCAGGGCGAGCGTGCCGGTGCCGTTGGAGGAGTAGTCGGTGTGGACCGTGTAGTAGCCGTCGGTCGGGGCGTACACGTCGAAGATCGCCGAGTCCGCGGAGTCCAGGGCCAGTGAGCCCGCGCCGGTGATGCCGGATGCGGAGTAGCCGTACGTGGGCGTGCCGGTGACGTCGGCGTAGGCGGCCGGGTAGAGGGTCTCCGCGCTGGAGGCGGCGGTGAGGTCGATCTTGTCGAGGGTGACCTCGTTCGTGCCCTTGGCCAGGGTCAGCGTGTGCGTGCCCGCCGTCAGGGACACCGAGGCGCCTGCGGTGGCACGGTAGACCCAGGACAGCGTCGGACCGTAGGTGATCGTCTGCGCCGAGCCGCCGTCGACGGTGAGGGTCTGCGTCGCCGGGGCGCCGGACTGGTTGCCGTAGAAGACGTTGAGCTTGTACGTCCCCGTGGTCGGGACGTTGACGTTGAAGGCGACCTTGCTGGTCGACTGGTTCAGGTCACCGACGTCCTTGGTGCCCGAGGTGGCGTGGCCGAAGTAGTTGGAGACCGTGCCCTGGGTGTAGGCCGTGCCGCCCGTGATGGCCGCGCTCTCGGCCTCGTACGACGCCGACCAGGGCACGGAGGCCGCGGTGGGCGTGCCGGTGCCGGCCGGGTTGACGGTGATGCGGTAGGCCGCCATCGGGTCGAGGTTGGTCAGCGGGACGGTGATGCTGCCGTCGGCGGCGACCGTGTAGGTGCTGCGGGCCAGCACGCTCGGCGCGGGTGCCCCGCCCTCGTAGCCGCTCCACCTGGTGCGCTCGACGGTGACGTTGACGGTGCTGCCGAAGGCGGACGGTATGTGCTGGATGACGGTGTCGGCCGCGCCGGTGGTCCCGCCGCCCAGCAGCACCTGGGCCTGCTTGCGGCCGGTGTCCAGTGAGGCGATGCCCTGGAGCGTGTCGACCACGCCCGGCTGCGGCGGGGTCACCTTGGTGGTCTGTCCGCTCAGGCCCGCGTACCAGCGCATCAGCCACCAGTTGCCGTTCGGGATGTTGGTCTGGGCGACGTTGTCGTCCAGGTTCCCGGCGATGTCCCAGTACGCCAGGTCGGCGTCGACCTTGTTCCGCTCGAACAGCGACATCCACTGGATCATCTGCCCGGGGACCGACAGGTCGCGCTGGTCGGCGTACTCGTCGATGTTGACGGGCCGCTTGCTGATGCCCGCGCTGACCTCCAGGGCCCGGTAGGTGGCGAGGGTGGAGTCGAAGCTCGACAGTGAACTGGGTGCCAGCTCGTGCCAGGTGGTGACGTCGGGCACGACGTTGTTGGTCTTCGCCCACGGGTAGAAGTCGGCCATGAGCCGGGTGTCGTAGTGCGTCTCGTTGGGGCCGGCGATCCGTGCGTTCGGGATGATCGACCGGATCTTCTTGTAGACGGTCGCCCAGTCGCTCTCGAAGCTGCTCAGCGCGTTCGCGTAGGTGGTGGCGTTGGAACTGCCCAGTCCGCTGTACCAGTTGCCGTCCGGCTCGTTGAACGGCACCCACACGAACGTGCTCGCGTCCGAACGGGCCGCCACCTTGCGGACCATGGTGTCGACCTTGGCCAGGTAGTCGCTCAACCCGTTGTTCTCGTAAGGCCAGTTGGCGTAGACGTCCTGCATGTAGATCAGGTTGTCGCCGCCGCCCGTGCGGGCGTACTGGGACTGCACGACCAGCGCGTCGCCGTTGGGGTGCTGGGCACCGTCCGGCGCCTTGGTGGCGATGCTCGTCATGTGCAGCGGCGCGACCACGCTGTCGCCGGGCACACCGTCGTCGCTGAGCCCGTACAGGGCACCGTTCGCGCCGTGCGCGACCGCGCCGGTGGTGGTGCCGAGGTCGACCGTGAACTGCGGGTTGGCGGCCTCGGCGGCACGCGGGATGAGGAAGGTGGCGACCAGTGCGGCGATCGCGGCGGCACCGGTGAGACCGGCGCGACGTCCGGTCCTGCGGCGGTCGTGGGACAGAGCGGAAGAGCGAGGCATGGCTGACCTCCTCCTCCCGCACCATTGCGGGAGGCTCGTGCGGCTACGGGGTGGGGCTACTTGACGGCGCCGCTGGTGATGCCGGAGACGATGCGGCGCTGGGCGATGACGAAGACGAGCACCATGGGAAGGCTCATCATCACGACGTAGGCGAAGATCAGATGCCAGTTGTTGAGGTACAGCTGGGCGCTGGCGACCTGGTAGAGGTTGAGCGGCAGGGTGGCCTGGTCCCCGCTGCCGAGGACGAAGAAGGCGTAGAAGATGTCGCTCCAGGCGAACAGCATCACCATGATCGTCGCGGTGGCGATGACCGGCCTGAGCAGCGGCAGGATGATCTGCCAGAAGACCCGCAGCGGACCGGCGCCGTCCATGCGCGCGGCCTCCTCCAGCTCCTCGGGCAGGGCGCGGATGAACCCGGTCATGAAGAAGATCGACGTGGACAGGTACATCCCGGCGTAGACGCCGATCATGCCGGGCCGGGTGCCGGCCAGGCCGAGCTGGCGCAGCTCCATCACGATGGTGATCACCGCGGGAGGCAGCAGCAAACCGCTGATGCTCAGCGCGTACAGGGCGTTGACCAGCCGTCCCTTGCGGCGGGCGAACACCCAGGCGGCGCCGGCCCCCAGGAGCAGGACGAGCACGACGGAGGGGGCCACCACCAGCATGCTGTTCACGAAGCCCTGGACGACCTTGCCCTCGTCGAAGGTCTGCTTGTAGTTGGCGGCGGCCTGGACGTGGTGGGGCAGGGACAGGTTGGGCTTGATGGCCTCGGCCTGCGGCTTGACCGAGGTGACCGCGACCAGCCACAGCGGGATGCCGATGGTGACGACGGCGATCAGCAGCACGGAGACGGGCTGCAGCCAACGCCAGGGGCGCCGGTGGACGGGCGCGAACGCGCCGATGGTGGTCACTGGTTGTTCTCCCTGCGGCGCAGGCCGACGATGACGGGCACGGCGAGGACGACGACGATAAGGAAGAGCACCAGGCTCATCGCGGAGGCCTGCGCGTAGAGCCCCTGGCCGAAGATGCGGAACATGTAGATGTTGAACACCTCGGTCTCACTGCCCGGGCCGCCCGCGGTGGTGGCCTGGACGATGTCGAAGGTGTTCATGGAGCCGATCAGCGCGGTGGTCACGTTGAACGTCACCGCCGGGGCGAGCAGCGGGAACCTGATCGACCAGAAGGTGCGCCAGCCGCCCGCCCCGTCGATCCGGGCCGCCTCCAGCACGTCACCCGGCATGCTCTTCAGACCCGCCAGGTAGATCAGCATGGCCAGTCCCATCCACTTCCAGCCGTGGATGAGGGTGACGACGACCAGAGTCCAGGTGGTCGAGCCGAGCCAGGGCGTGTCGACGGGGTGCCCGGCCAGGGACGACAGCACGCTGTTCAGCGCCCCGTCCTGGGCGAGCAGGGCCCGGAAGATGTAGCCCACCGCCAGGGCGGAGATCAGCACCGGCAGGAAGAACACCGCGCGGAAGAAGCGGTTGAAGCGGGTGTCGCGTTCGAGGAGCAGGGCGAGACCGAGACCGAAGCCGTTCTGGAAGACGGCCACGAGGACCGCGTACTCCAGGGTGATGCGGATGTCCCGGACCATCGACCCGTCGTGCAGGATCGTGGAGAAGTTCGAGAAGCCCACGAAGCCGATCTGGGGGTGGAACGCCGACCAGTTGGTGAACGGGTAGACGAAGTTCAGCAGGTTCGGCAGCAGGAAGAACACACCGAACACGGCGAGCGCGGGCACCGCGAACCACCAGGGCTGGTTGGCCCTGCGCCGGGACCGCCCGCGCCGGCCGGGACGCGTGGCCCGGTCCGCTTCCTGCGTGCGCGTGGCGTCCTTGACGCCCAGGGTGGCAGTGTCCGCCACGATTCAACCTCCGGTACGGGACCCCGGGCGCGCCACCGACGGGCGGCCCGGGGAAGGGACTGGCGAGGGGCGTACCGGTCAGAAGCCGGAGACGCCGCGGGCCTTGAGGACCTGCACGAACTGGTCCTGGGCTGCCTGGGCGACCTGCTTGGGGGTCTTCTTGCCGTAGATCATGTCGGCGAGGGCCAGGTGCATGTCGGGCGCGGTCAGCGCCTTGACCTGGAAGACACCGGCCGCGGTGGCCAGCGCCTCGGACTGAGCGATCGCGGTCTGCGGCAGTCCGGCCGGGTTGGGCACGGACGGCTGGACGGAGACGAGCTTGTTGGCCTTGATGTAGGCCGGGTAGTCCTTGCCGAGCCAGAAGGACAGGAACTGCCGGGAGGCGTTCTGGCGCTTGTCGTCACCGGTGTTGAAGGCGACCACGCCGTTGGTCTGGTCGGGCGAGTACTCGGCCTTGGCGGCGCTGTTGGACAGGGGGAACCAGCCCAGCTTCGCGTCGATGTCCGCGGTGCTGGAGGTCGCCTGGATCTCGGACTGGAGCGCGGTGACGTTCACGGCCATCGCGGCACTGCCGTCCATGATCGCCTTGCCCTGGTCCACGAAGGTCGCGGTCTTGTAGTTCTTCTGGGCGAGCCCGCCGTCGAGGACCTTCGTCTTGTACTTGGTGATCGCGTCGACGATGGTCTTGTTCGTCCAGGAGTCCTTGTTCTTGTTGAGGTTGTCCCAGAAGCTCTGGGGCAGGTCCGTCATCTGGAGCTGCACCTGCCACTGCAGCGGCCACTTGTCGCCGCCGACCTCGAAGAACGGGGCCACGCCCGTCTTCGACTTGATCGTCTTCGCGTCGGCCAGCATGTCGTCGTAGCTGGTCGGCATCGTGGTGATGCCGGCCTTCTTGAAGACGGCCTTGTTGTAGTAGACGCCGAGCACGGCGGGGCTGGTGACGATCGCGGCGTAGCGGTGGCCGTCGACCTGGCCGAGGCCCTGCTCCGTCTTGCCGAGCTTGGGGACCCAGTCCTCGTTGTCGAGCTGGAGCAGGTTCTGGGCGGGCTGGATGAACGGCAGGGTGCTGCCCGTGGGCTGCCAGAACATCAGGTCCGGCTTGGTGCCGGAGGCGAGCTTGGTCGGGACGTTCGACTCGTACGGGTCGGGGATCACCTCGGTGGTGATCTTGGCGCCGGTGGCCTTCTCGAACGCGTCGATGGCCTGCTTGGGCTCCGAGACGCTGTTCTGCGCGACCCACATCGTCAGCTTCACGCCCTTGAGGGAGGCGGTGGCGTTCACCGACCCGGTCGGTGCGGCGCCGGTGCCGCCCGCGGTGCTGTCGCTGCACGCGGTGGCGGTCAGCCCGATGACACAGGCGGTGGCAAGGACGGAGACGGCTCTTCTCATGGCGGAATCCTTGGTCGAACGGAGGGTTGGGTGGTGCGGTACTGCCGAGGGTCGTGCTGTGGGGTGGTACGTGCTGTGGGGATCAGGGGGCCGGGTGCCGGTCCGGTTCAGGAACCGTGCGGACCGGCGCTCTCGCGGTGGACGAGGGTGGGTGCGGCCGGCGGGGGCGGGGGGTCGTGCCGGTCGGTGTCGAGCTGGGCCCGCAGCAGCCCGAAGGCGGCGCGGCCCAGACCGTGGAAGTCCATGCGGACCGTGGTGAGGGACGGTGTGAGGAAGGCGGAGTGCGGGGCGTCGTCGAAGCCGATGACGCTGACGTCCTCGGGGACCCGTCGGCCCGCGTGGTGCAGGGCCCGCAGGACACCCAGCGCCAGGTCGTCGTTGCCGCACAGGATCGCGGTGACGTCGGGACTCCCGGCGAGCTTCTTCCCCGCCTCGTATCCGGCCTGCGCGTCCCAGGCCCGGCCGCACGGCGGGGGAGGGGTCACGCCCGCCGCCTTCAGGGCCTGGCGCCAGCCCTCGGCGCGGGGTGCCGCCGAACGCCGGGTTCCGGTCGAGGCGGGGATCGCCACGTAGTGCACGGTCGGGTGGCCGAGCGCGAGGAGGTGTTCGGTGGCGGCACGGGCCGCTTCCCGGTCGTCGGCCCACACCGCCGGACGGCCGGGCGTGCGGCCGGGCGGCGGCGCCTCCACCAGCGCCGCGCACGGCACCTGCGCCGGTACACGGTCCAGTACGGCGGCGCCGAGCCGGTCGTAGCCGATGACGATCAGGCCGCCACCGGTGTCGGCGGCCGCGGCGACCGTACGGTCCAGGTCGTCCTCGGGGGTCACCACCCGCACGCCGAGCGCGTAGCCGGCGGAGCGGGACGCCTCCTCCAGACCCTGCAGGGTGGCCGCATAGCCGTGGAGGACGGTGTTGGAGGTGAGGACCGTGACCGCTCGGGTCACCCCGCTGGCCAGGGCGAACGCGGTGGCGTTGCGCCTGAACCCCAGGGCACGCACAGCCGCTTCGACGCGTCCGCGGGTCTCCTCCTTCACGTTCGGACGGCCGTTGATGACCCTCGAAACGGTCTGGTAGGAGACGCCCGCCTCCTGGGCGACATCGCGGATGCTGGCGGGTCTGCGCTGCCCCGGGGAGGGGGCGGTCTGGCCGCCGAAGCTTGTGTGACCGGTCACAACCATGCGAGGATTGTGAGCGGTCACATCGCGGGCGTCAAGAGACCGTAACCGGGGATTTACCTTTCAAACACAGCCGCCGACGAGGTCAACCCTCGCTCACCGAGCGGGAATCCCCAGCTCAGCACTCACGAGACCGTCGCAGTACCGAACCATCCCGGAAGGGGAAATTGCGTTGACCGCAGTCGTCGGAACACTCGAGAGATCCCGTCTCTGGTCGCACCCGGAACTCGGGCTGCACGCCGTCCTGGACGCCACGGGCTCGGTCCGGCTGGGGGCGTCCGACCAGGACTGGGCGGGCCTGGTACCCGTGGTGGAGGTCACCGCCACCGGTCACGGACGCCTGTGGTCGGGCGAGCGCTTCATCGAGACCGCGATCGGCGACCGCCTCACCTACCGCGACCACGAGACCGTCCGGGAGGGGAGCCGGGAGCGTACGACGATCCGGCTGGCGGATGCGGAGACCGGTCTGGTCGCCGAGGTCACCCTGGAGACCGCTT
Source organism: Streptomyces sp. NPDC031225 (assembly GCF_055570355.1). NCBI lineage: Bacteria > Bacillati > Actinomycetota > Actinomycetes > Kitasatosporales > Streptomycetaceae > Streptomyces > Streptomyces sp. NPDC031225. The sequence goes on from NZ_JBVIHJ010000017.1 coordinate 214,750, forward strand.
CCGGTGCCGGTTTCCTGCGCTCGCGGGTGCGTCTGGTCAACGAGGGCCGCGCACCGCTGCGGCTGGAGAGCGTGAGCACCCTGACCCTCGGCGGCATCACCGACGCGGACGGCACTCTCGACGGACTGACCCTGCACTGGGCGGACAACGACTGGCTCGCCGAATGCCGGTGGCACCAGGCGCCGTTCCGCGACCAGGTCGTCCCGCTGAGCCGGTTCGCGCACGGTCACGAGGGACGCGGCTGCTTCGAGCGCTACTCACAGGGGAGCTGGTCCACCGGCCGTCACCTGCCGATCGGCGCGCTCACCGACCGCTCCGGCCGCACCTGGCTGTGGCAGATCGAGTCCAGCGCGGGGTGGCGCTTCGAGAGCGGCGAACGCGAAGGCGTCGCCTACACAGCCCTGTTCGGCCCCGACGACGCCCACCACCAGTGGCGGCACACCCTCGCGCCCGGCGAGGACTTCCACACCGTTCCCGCCGTCCTGGTCCGCGGCGGGAGCGGCGGCCTCGACGCGGCCTTCGGTGAACTCACCGACTACCGCAGGCTGATCCGCCGCGCGCATCCCGACCTCCGCGCCCTCCCGGTGATCTACAACGACTACATGAACACCCTCATGGGCGACCCGACCACCGAGCGGCTCCTGCCGCTCATCGAGGCGGCGGGCAAGGCCGGCTCCGAGGTCTTCGTCATCGACGCCGGGTGGTACGACGACGACGCCCAGGGCTGGTGGGACGCGGTCGGCGCGTGGGAGCCCGCCCGGGGCCGTTTCCCCGGCGGCATCCAGGAGGTGCTGGACGCGATACGGCGCCACGGCATGGTCCCGGGACTTTGGCTGGAGCCCGAAGTCGTGGGCGTGCGCAGCCCGTTGGCCCACACCCTGCCGCCGGAGGCGTTCTTCCGGCGTGGTGGCCTGCGGGTCACGGAACACGGCCGGCACCACCTCGACCTTCGCCACCCCGCCGCCCGGGCCCACCTCGACGCGGTCGTGGACCGGCTGGTCGGTGAGTGGGGCGTCGGGTACCTCAAGCTCGACTACAACATCAACATCGGTCCCGGCACGGAGAACGGCCCGGAGAGTCCCGGCGCCGGACTGCTCGGACACCACCGCGCCCACCTCGACTGGATGAACGGCCTCCTGGACCGGCACCCCGGCCTGGTCCTGGAGAACTGCGGCTCCGGCGGCCTGCGCATGGACTACGCCCAACTCGCCGTGGCCCAGATCCAGTCCACCAGCGACCAGCAGGACCCGCTGCGCTATCCGCCCATCGCCGCCGCGGCCGCCACCGCCGCGACCCCCGAACAGGCGGCCGTGTGGGCCTACCCCCAGCCCGACCACACCCCAGACCGGATCGCCTTCACCCTCACCGGGGCGCTCCTGGGCCGAGTGCACCTGTCCGGGTTCCTCGACCGCATGAGTGACGAGCAGTTCGAGCTCGTACGCTCGGCGATCGGCGTCTACAAGGACATCCGGCCGGAGATCGCAGACGCCCACCCCTTCTGGCCGCTGGGACTGCCGGACTGGGAGGACGCCTGGATCGCCCACGGACTGAGGGGGCAGGCGTCCACCTTCGTCGCCGTGTGGCGCCGGGACCGGGACGGCGTCCCGGAGAGCCGGTCGCTCACGCTGCCTCACCTGCGTGGTGTCGCGCTCCGCCCGGAGGTGCTCCAGCCCACGACGGCCGACGCGACGACGGAGTGGGACCCGGCCGAGGCGAAGCTCACGATCCGGCTTCCGCGCACCGACACGGCCGTACTCCTCAGGCTGAGCGCGGCGTTGTAAATACTGAAGGGGGGGGGGGGGGGGGGGGGGGGGGGGGGGGGGGGGGGGGGGGGGGGGGCGGGGGAAGTGTCGGCGGTGGTGGGGGGTGGGCCGGGGGGGGTGGGGGGTTT
>NZ_JBVIHJ010000017.1:216650-232605 GCF_055570355.1 Streptomyces sp. NPDC031225
GAGGAGAACCCTGCAAGAGAAAAGGAGAGCAGGGGGGTTCAGGGCACAGAAACAGGCCTTCCCCCCGGCGTGGCGCTGGGTGGGGGGCGGGGGGGGGGGGCCCCCCCCCCCCCCCCCCCCCCCCCCCTTCAGTACCGCTCACGACCCGACGGTCTTCTTCCGGGCGCGGTACGCCGCCGCCTTGATCTTGTTGCCGCACGATTCCATGCCGCACCACTGCCTGCGCATGCCCCGGGAGCGGTCGATGTAGACGCGGGTGCACTCGGGGTTGCCGCACTCCTTGAGCAGGGGGACGTCGGGGCCGCTCAGGAGTTCCACCGCGAGGCGGGCCACCGTGGACAGGGCCTCCTCGGGGTTGGCCTGTGTCCACCGCCCGGCCGGGGTCAGCTGCGGGACCGCGGGCGGTCTGCGGGCCACGCTGTTGAGCACGGCCAGCGCCCCGGTGTCGTACTCCTCGCCGAGGCGACGGGTTGTGACCAGCCGGTAGACGGCTTCCCGTACGGTCGTCGCCTGCTCCACGTCGGCCTCGTGGCTCGGGGAGACCGCGTCGACGATTCCGGACTCCCGATACCATGCGTCCAGCCTGTCCGGCGTCGCGAACATCTCGAAGCGCGCCGAGCGCCGCGCCCTGAGCGTCGCGGCGAAGTCGAGGGCCGGGTTGCCGCACACGAAGACATGGTCGAGGTTCACGTCACCATCCTGACAGGTGACTGACCGGACCGGCAAGGCTCGGTGCCGCAGCTCAGAGGCCCAGGTCCAGGGCCAGGCAGGAGAAGGTCTGCCACGAGCTCTCCGGGTTGTGGGCGCTTCTCGCCGGATCGCTCGCGGTCACGGACTTCTCCACGACCATGTCCTCGTATCTGATGTGCTCCGGCAGGGCGCCGAACCGGGCGTGGCGGGTGGCGGCCGCGCTGTCCGCGGGGTTGTCCATGGTCGACCTCCGTGGTGAGGGTTGGTGTGTGTTGCGGGTCCGGTCGGTGACGTTCGGAGCCGACGGTCAGAAGTGGTCCACGTCGACGACGGCCTGGGCGAAGGCCGCGGGCGCCTCCTGGGGCACGTTGTGCCCGACGCCCGCCAGGGTGCGGTGGTCGTATGCGCCGGTGAACCGGTCCCGGTACGAGGAGCCGTCGCCCGGAGCCGTGAAGGGGTCGCGCTCCGGGTCGAGGGTGACGGTGGGCACCGTGATGACCGGCCGGGCGGCGAGACGCTTCTCGATGCCGTCGTAGCGCCGCTCGCCGTCGGCGAGGCCCAGCCGCCAGCGGTAGTTGTGGATGACGATGTCCGCGTAGTCGGGGTTCTCGAAGGCTGCCGCCGTGCGGTCGAAGGTGGCGTCGTCGAAATCCCAGGTGGGGGAGACGGTCTCCCAGACGAGCCTGGTCAGTTCGCGGCGGTGGGTGCCGTCCTCCATGGCCTTCCGGCCTCGCTCCGTGGCGAAGTAGTACTGGTACCACCAGGTGTGCTCGGCCCGCGCCGGCAGCGGGTCTAGGTTGGCCGCGAGATTGGTGACGAGGTATCCGTTCACCGACACGAGGGCCTTGCAGCGCTCGGGCCACAGGGCGGCGATGATGTCGGCGGTCCGCGAGCCCCAGTCGAAGCCCGCCAGGACGGCCTTCTCGATCTTGAGGGCGTCCATCAGGGCGATGATGTCGAGGGCGACGGCCGACTGCTGGGCGTTGCGGACCGTGCGGTCGGACAGGAACCGCGTCGTGCCGTGCCCGCGCAGATACGGGACGATCACGCGGTAGCCCTGCGCCGCGAGCAGCGGGGCGACGTCGACGAAGCTGTGGATGTCGTACGGCCAGCCGTGCAGGCAGATCACCACGGGGCCGTGGGCGGGGCCCAACTCGGCGTGACCGACGTCGAGCACGCCCGCCCTGACCTGCTTCAGCCGCGGAAACGAAGTGTGCGCACCGGAGCCCGTGGTGTTCCCGCCCGGTGTGGCGGCGGAGGCGGTCGGTACACCCGGCAGACCTGGCAGACCGGCCAGGGAGACGGCCGCAGCGCTCGTGCCCAGGGTCTTGCTGAAGGTGCGCCTGTCGATCATGTGAACCCCTCCGCGTGGCTTGGTGTGAGCTGACTGTCGCATGCACGCGCGTCACCGGTCAAGACGGTGACGAAATAGGAGTCTCCTATTACCCAGGTGCTCCTGGGTGAGAAAGTCACCGTATTGATCGGTGATGAGATGGAATGACGTACGCCGCGCAACAGTCGCGGACCGGGACGGTGTAGCACCGGCCCAGGGCGGATCCCGTGAGCGGCGGCGAGCCGTGACGCCCTGGTCACGGCCGCGTCGGGCTCGGGCAAAGGCGCGGACAAGATTGGCCCTCGCGGACCGCCGCACGCGGCTCAACGACCCTCTGTCAACGTGGCGTTCACCCAGGGGCCGCCGAGGCGCGCCAGGGTGCGGTCGTCGTCAGCCAGGGAGGGCACCATGACCGCACAGTCAGGTCCGGATACACCGGACGGGTCGGCACAGGCTTCGGGGGTCAGCCGTCGCCACGCGATCGGCCTGCTCGGCACGGCGGGGGCGGGAGCGGCCGTCACCCCGTTGCTCGCGGCGGGAACGGCACAGGCCGCACCCGCCCTGCATCTCACCGCCGACTCCTCCGGCGCGCCCCCGGTCCAGGGTCTGCACCTGACGTTCGGGGCGGACCCGCGCACCCGGATGACGGTCTCCTGGCTCACCGACCGCCCGGTGACCAGACCCCAGGTGCACTACGGCACCCTGGAACACGGCTTCGGCTCCAGCACCGAGGCCCGGACCGTCACCTACGTCGACGGCACCTCCGGCCGTACCGTGTACGTCCACCACGCGGCCCTCGAACGGCTCCGCCCCGGCACCGAGTACATCTACCTCGCCACGCACGCGGGGGCCACGCCCGACAGCGGTACGTTCCGCACGGCACCTCGCGGACGGCAGCCCTTCACCTTCACCAGCTTCGGCGACCAGTCCGCCCCGCAGGTGACCTGGGCCGCCAACGGCACACCGGCCCTGGACGCGAACTCCACCCCCGCGACCAAGGACATCGTCACCGGTGTCGAGCAGGTCGCCCCCCCTCTTCCACCTGCTCAACGGCGACCTCTGCTACGCCAACCTCGACGTCGACCGCGTCCGCACCTGGAACAACTTCTTCACCAACAACACGCGTTCGGCCCGCTTCCGCCCCTGGATGCCGGCGGCCGGCAACCACGAGATCGAGAAGGCCAACGGCCCGCTCGGACTCGGCGCCTACCAGACCTACTTCGCCCTCCCGTCCACCGAGACGGACGCCGAACTCGCCGGCCTCTGGTATGCCTTCACCGTCGGCTCGGTCCGGGTGATCGTGCTCCAGAACGACGACAACTGCCTCCAGGACGGCGGCGACGTCTACATTAGCGGCTACTCCGGCGGACGCCAACTCGCCTTCCTGGAAAGGGAACTGAAGGCGGCGCGGTCCTCGCGTGACGTCGACTGGGTGGTGGTCGCCATGCACCAGGTCATGATCAGCTCCTCGGACGCCAACGGCGCCGACCTGGGGCTGCGCCAGAAGTACGGCCCCCTGTTCGACCGCTACGGCGTGGACCTGGTGCTGTGCGGCCACGAACACAACTACGAGCGCTCGCTGGCCGTCCGCGGAGTCGTCACCGGCAGCGAGACCCTTACCCCGAACCCGGTCTCCGGCGCCACCGACTCCATCGACACCGGCCTCGGCACCGTGCACATGATCCTCGGCGGCGGAGGCGTCTCGGGCACCACGAACCAGAACTTCTTCAAGGACGGCAGCGCCAAGGTGATCACCTCCGTGTCGTCGACCGCCGGCGCCAACGGCAAGCGCACCTCCACCTACACCAAGGAGCAGGCGGTGTGGACGGGGGTCAGGGACGTCGACCACCCCTACGGCTTCGCCGCCTTCACCGTCGACCCCGGCCGGCACGCCGGCGACACCACCCGCATGCACGTGACCTACTACAACGTGAACAAGCCGGGCGGCGACCTGTCGGTCTTCGAACAGTTCACGCTGCACCGCCGCCGCTCCGACGGCCACAGCGGGTAGCGGCCGCGGGGACCGGTCCCACCCACGTGCACGGACCGCCTGGGTGAACCGCGTGGGTGACCAGGGCGGACATGCCCGCGACCGGCCGCTCTGGCTAGGATCTGAGCCGTCGGACATCGGGAGACAGCAATGACGCCAGTGGGAGCGCAGGGCGGGAGCCCCGGTGCGCCGCGTGCCGTGGACGTGGCCCGGCGGGCCGGCGTCTCGCAGAAGACGGTCTCCCGGGTCTTCAACGGCGAGCGGTACGTGTCCGCCGAGGTACGGGGGCGGGTGCTCGAAGCCGCGGAGGAACTCGGCTACCGGCTGAACAGCGCTGCCCGGGCCCTGGCCTCGGGGCGTACCCGTTCGATCGGCGTGGTCACCCTCGGCACCGCCCTGTACGGACCGGCCTCCCTGCTCATCGGCGTGGAACGGGCCGCGCGGGACGCGGGATACGCGCTCCGCGTCGTCAACACGCTGGAGGGCGATCCCGCGGGCATCGCCGGAGCCATGGAGTCGCTCCTCGAACAGGGCGTCGACGGCATCGTGGTGTCCGAACCGATCGACGAGGGACCGGCGTCGCCCGGTGTCGACGTCCCGGTCCTGGTCCTCGGGGCGCCCGCCGGTTTCGGCGGCCCGCGTGCCGTGGCCGCGGGGGTCGGCGCCGAGTCGCTGGCGCGGGTGGCCACCGAACACCTGCTGGACCTCGGGCATGTGACGGTCCATCACCTGGCCGGTCCACAACGGTGGTTCGCCGCCCGGGACCGTCTCCACGGCTGGCGGGCGGCGCTCGCGGAACGCGACAGGAGACAGCCGGACGTCATCGAGGGCGACTGGTCGGCCTCGTCCGGCTACGCGGCCGGTCGCGAACTCGCCGCCGCCGGTGACGTCACCGCCGTGTTCGCCGCCAACGACGACATGGCCATCGGTCTGGTCCGCGCGCTGCTGGAAGCAGGCCTGCGCGTACCGGAGGACGTGAGCGTCGTCGGGTTCGACGACACCCCCGTCTCCGCTTATGTCACCCCGCCGCTGACCACCGTGCGCCAGCCGTTCGACGCCGTGGCCCACGAAGGGCTCCGGCTCCTGGTGCAGGCCATCGAGAAGCCGGACGCGGAACCGGCACCGCCGAGCGACCCACCGGTCGAGCTCGTCGTACGCGCTTCCACGGCACCTCCGCCGAGCCGCGGGCCCCGGTCGGGCGGACGGCGTCCGGCCGCCACGGACTGAACGACGCGCCCCGGCTGCCATCGGCGACCGGGGCGACTCCGCGACCGGCGGCACCTCACGGCGCCGCCGGTGGACCTCAGCTCACCTCACCCTCACCGCACCTCCCTGGCGTACGGCGCCACGGCGATCCGGTCGATCAGCGGCGCGTACCGGGAGCGGAGCAGCACGCCGGGGAAGGTGTCCGAGGCGTAGCTGGTGCCGTCGAAGTTGGGCAGTTCCTCGGAGCGGAAGGAGAGGGTGTTCCGCCCCTTCTTCAGGGTGACGGGGACCGTCAGCTCCCAGAAGTCGTTCTGGTGGAAGGTGTGGGGGAAGCCGACCCGCCGTGTTTCGCCGCCGTTGACGCTGATGTCGGCGTGGCGGGCCAGCGGGTCCGGGTTGTAGTGGGTGGCCTCGGACTGCTCGGGGTTGGAGTAGCGGACGCGCAGCGCGTACAGGCCTGCCTTGTCCGCGGTGACCGTGAACGTCGCGGTGTTGCCGTTGCCCGGGTCACCGCCGACGCCGGTGATCGCCGTGCCGTCGGTGGCGAGTGACAGCGGGGTGAGGGTGGCCGAGCCCGCGAGGACGGCGTCCTGTGCCTCGTAGGTACGCGTCTTCAGCGTGCCCTCGGTCGGTGTGACCGTGAGACGGTCGACGAGTGTGGGCGACGAACCACCCGTTACCGTCACCTTGTTGATGCCGCCGGAGAGGGACACCGCGACCCTGCTCCGGCCCTTGGACAGGCGCAGCACCTCGTGCTCGTTCACCGAGAGCCGCGCGCCGGCGCCATCGAGGGCGTCGACGTCGAGGGTGGCCTCACGGTCGGCGGGGGAGTAGACCCAGAACGTGGCCGTCTGGCCCTTTGCGAGTCGGGCCGCGCCCGATCCGGAGGCCGCCCGCTTCGGCAGGTCGTAGACGGGCCGCGCCCCGCCGCCCAGCCACGCCAGTTCGCCCTCGTACACCTGGGTGCCGGCCGAGGCCGCGGGAAGGGCGAGGGTGAGGCGGTCGACGATGGCGTCACCCTTCGTGGCGCGCTTGCCGTCGAGGCTCTTCGCGGCGAGCGTCAGGGTGTGCTTGCCCTTGGTGAGCTTCACCTTGGTGTCGGTGTGGTCCCAGACCACCCACTTGTAGCCGAGCGGCAGATACAGCTGCTGCTCGCCGGCCGCCGCGCCGTCCACGCGCAGGAAGACGTTGGTGGGGCCCTGTTCCTTCACCTTGTCGAAGGTGTTGAGGGAGTTGGCGAAGACGCTCAGGTCGTAGGTGCCGTCCTCGGGCACGTCCACGGTGAAGTCGAGCGTGACGTCCGAGCCGGTCCGCAGGCCGCCGACGTCGTAGCCGCCGGAAGTGTAGAACTTCGACACGTCCGAAGTGGAGCCCTCGGGGCCGTTCTTGGAGTAGCCCGAGCCCGTGTGCGCCGCGTCCTCCGCCTCGTACGACGACTGCCAGCGCACCGGCGGCGACTGCGCGGACTTCGCCTTGCCGGCCGGGCTGAGGACGATCTCGTACGCCGAGGACTCCTTCAGCTTCGGCAGTGCGCCGTCACCGAAGTCGACGGTGACCGTGCCGTCCTGAGCGACCTTCAGGTTCTGCTCGCTCAGCAGCTTCGGCCCGGAGTTGTCGCCGACCTGCCCGCTCCACTCGATCTCCCTCACCCATGCGTGCACTTGGCCGCCGAAGACCTTCTTCGGGACTCCCGCGAAGGTGATGTGGCCCTTCCCGGTGGAGCCGCCGAAGATCAGCCGGGCCTGCTTCTTCTTCGCGTCGAGCGTGGCCACGCCCTGCATGGTGTAGTTCTGGCCGGGGAACGGCGGGGACACCGCCACGGTGTGCCCGCTCATCGAGGCGTACGAATTGAGCAGCCACCACTGGCCGTTGCCGCGGTTGGACTGCACCGCGGAGTCGGAGAGGTTGCCGTCGATGTTCCAGTACGCGATGTCCGCGTCGACCTTGGACTCCTCGATCGCGGAGACCCACTGGATCATCTGGCCCGGGACGGAGGTGTGGTAGTTGAACGCGTACTCGTTGATGTTGATGGGCAGTTGGGTGCCCTCGCGAGAGGTGCCCTTGAACAACTCCTTCTCCCACACCCGGTACTTGGCGACGCTCGCGCGCACGGCCTCCGGGTGGCTCAGCTCGTGCCAGGTGATGACGTCCGGGAGGGTGTTCGCGGCGAGCGTGTGGGTGAGGAAGCCCTTCACCTGGTCGTACAGGACACTGGTGTTGGGGCCGGCGATACGGGCGTCGGGCATCTTGCCCTTGATGAGCCTGTACGCGGAGTCCCAGGCGGCGAAGTAGTCGTCCGGGTCGCTCAGCCAGCTGACCTTGTCGTAACTCCACTCGCCGGTGCCGAACATGTTGCCCTCGGGCTCGTTGAACGGCACGAAGACGATGTTGTCCTGGTACTGCTTCGGCAGCTTCAGGACCTGGTCGACCTGCTTGCCGATCTTCTCCTCGTAGAGCTTGACCTTCTCCTGCGGGGTGCTGCCCGGCCACTCGTACGGGAAGCCGCGGTGGATGTCGGTCATGTAGATGTACACGTCGCCGTCGGTGGAGTCGGCGAGCGGCTTCACCACGTCCAGCGCGTCGGCACCGGGGTGCTGCGGGCCGTCCTGGGCCTTGGTGGAGACCGTGCGCAGACCCATGCCCTCGATGAGGTTGTTGGTGGGGACGTCCGGTCCGTACACGCCGTAGAGGGTGCCGGAGGCGCCGCCGTGGAAAGCGCCGGTGTCCGAGCCGAGGTCCACGGTGAGCTGTCCCTCGCGGACCACGGTGACGGTCGCCTGCACCGCGCGCCCGGCCGCCGTTCCGGCCACGGTGAAGGTCCCCGGCCCGGCGTACTTCTCGGGCGGTACGGCGTCCCAGGTGATGGGGGTGTCGCGGTCGTAGCCGTCGGAGAAGGAGGAGCGGACGGTGGCCGGGAGGGACGGGGCGGTCCCGTCGGTCGTACGGACGTCGAACGACGTCGCCGAGAGGGCGTCGAGGGTCGGCACGGGACCGCCGAGACCGGCCACCTGCTCGGCGCTGAGCGCCGCGTGCCACACGGTGAAGTCGTCGATCGCGCCCTTGAGCAGCGGGTCCGGGTACAGGGACTTGCCTATGTAGCCGGCCGCCGTGGCCGAACCGTCCAGCAGGTCCTTGGCCTTGATGCCGGTCGCGGCGGAGGAGACCGCCACGCCGTCGAGGTAGGTGGTGAGCCGGCCGGCGGCGGTGTCGAGGGTGACGGTGACCGTCCGCCACTGGTCGGCGGGGAGCGGGGCGTACCCGGAGACCTGTGCCTCGGCGCCCCCTCCGCCGGTGGTCACGGCCGTGCGCAGGACCCCGCCGTTGGACGGGGTGGTGAAGAGGTACTTGGAGGTGTCGGTGCCCAGGTCGAAGATCCGCTGCCAGGCCGACGAGTCGTCGCCCCATCGCACCCGGGCGGAGACCGTCAGGTCGCTGGAGTCGCCGACCACTTCGCGCGGCAGGCGGACGTAGGCGCCGTCCGAGGTGGGGGCCCCGCCGGGCAGGGCCAGCGCCTTGCCGCCGTCCGGGCCCGCCACGGCCTGGGCGGTGGAGCCGTTCACCAGGCTCGCCGTCAGGCCGTTGCCGGAACTGTCGGTGATCTTTCCGGAGGCGAGGTCGTCCTGGTCGAAGGTGTAGCGGGCGGCGGGCCCCGGCGTCTCGGCCGCGTGGGCGGGGACGGCGGGTGCGGCCAGCAGGCCCGCGCCGAGGGCCAGCGCCATGGCGGCCGGTGCGCGGCGGCGCGGGGATCTGTCAGCGGATGGCATGGAAGCGTCCTCATCGTCGAGTTGCGGGTTCCGGTCGGCACACCTCGGCCGCCGTCGCACCGGCGGGAACCGTTGCGAAGCGGGCGCGTCAGGGGAAGGGCGCGTGTCGGACGGCCGGTGTTGCGGCTCTGTGGCATGGGAACGGGCGAGTGGCCTGTGTGGGGGTTGTGTCGAACCGGTTCGGCGAAGCTAGCATCGGAGTATCCGACCAGCAATCCCCTCGACACGGGATTTCATCACCCCTCCATGCCCGGTAGGAGAATGGGTCCCGGGTGTTGACAGGGGTACGGACAATTCCTACGTTCACTTCACGCGAACCGGTTCGACAGCCGGTCGTCCCCTCCCGAGGAGCCACCGTGAACATCGGTGAGATCGCCCGACGGGCCGGTGTCTCGCGGAGCACCGTGTCCTACGCGCTGAGCGGCAAGCGCCCGGTGTCGGAAGACACCCGCCGCAAGATCCAGCAGGTCGTCGACGAACTGGGCTACCAACCCAGCGCCAGCGCCCGCGCCCTGGCCAACGGGCGGACCAGCACGCTCGGCCTGGTCTTCCCGCCGGCCGGCAACCACTACACCGGGATGCAGCTGGACTTCATCGGCAGCGTGGTGGAGGCCGCCGCGGCCCACGACTACGACGTGCTGCTCTCCCCGAGCGGGGTGGACAGCGACCGTTCCTTCCAGCGGCTGCTGGGGGAGCGGCGGGTCGACGGCGCGATCCTGATGGAGATCAGGCTGGAGGACGACCGCGTCGATCACCTGGCCGAGCTCGGCTTCCCCTCCGTCGCCATCGGCCGCACCGCCCGCGCGGAGGAAGGCTGGTACGTCGCCCTGGACCACACCGCGCTCACAGCGGCCTGCGTCCACCACCTCGCGGACCTCGGCCACCGCCGGGTCGCCTTCGTCAACCGGCCCGAGCAACTCCTGCGGACCGGGTACGAGTCGGCGCACCGCGGCCTGGACGGGTTCACCAAGGCCGCGGCCGAGCGTGGGCTGACGGTCCGGACGTACTGCTGCGGGGACGACGCCGCCTCGGGGCAGGCCTGTGTGGAACGGATCCTGCACGACGACCCGGCCACCACCGCCCTGGTCACCCTGAACGAGGCCGCGCTGGGCGGCCTCCACCGGGGCCTCGCGCAGGCGGGCCGCCATGTGCCGCGGGACTTCTCCGTCACCGGGATCGTGGCCAACCGCTGGGCGGAGACGGTGACTCCGCAGGTCACAGCGGCGGACGTCCCGGCGGCCGAGATGGGCCGGCTCGCCGTCGACCTGCTGGTGGAGCGGCTCGCCCGTCCCGACGCGCCGCCCCGGCACCATCTCCTCGTCCCACCGATCTCGCTGCGGGCCAGCACCGGGCCCGCGGGGGGCACCGAAGCCGACACGAAGGCCTGATCACACCCCGCACCCTCCCGTCACACCACCGCCTTCCGGAACGTCCGGTCACACCACCGCGTCCCGGAACGTCCCGTCACACCACCGCGCCCTCCGGCCACCTGACGACGCTGTCCGCCGTGCCTCGTACTCCTCGCGAGCCGTCGCGGGGGCCGCCTCCCGAACTCCGGCGGCCCGGTCGACCGGGCACGATCACTCGTCGATCACGGCACCGAAGTGGGCGGCGTGGGCGGTGCCGCCGAGGGCCGCGGCACCGTACGAGCGGGAGCCGTCGGCGAGGAGCCCGTCGCCGCTCGCGGGCAGCAACCACACCGCGCCGTCACCGGCGTTCTCGTCGGGCGCGGCGGCCACCAGCTCGGCCCGGCCGTCGCCGTCGGTGTCCACGAGCCGCACCTGGGCACCCCACGCGTCGCCTTCCTCGGCGGCACCGGGGATGCCGGGGCTGTTCTGGTCGAAGGACTGGGCACCGGTACCGGTCAGACCCGTACCGGATCCGCGCAGCAGCCACACCGCGCCCGCGTCACGGACCGTGCCCACGTCCTCGCCGGGCGCGCCCACGGCCACGTCGGCGCGGCCGTCACCGTCGACGTCGGCGACGGACAGGTCGTTGCCCCAGGCGTCGCCCTGCTCCGCGGCACCGGGCACGCCCGGGGAGTTCTGCGACCACCACTGCGGGGCCGTTCCGGGGCCCTGGGTGCCGGCCGGGCCGTCGCCGCCGCCGTAGTAGACGCCGATCAGGCCGCCGGGCGCGTCGGCGTCCTCGGCGGACTTGTCGACGGCGCTGCGCTGGCCGACGACGAGGTCGTCGTAGCCGTCGCCGTTGATGTCACCGGAGGCCGTGCCCAGGCCGCCGCGCAGGTCGCTCCGGTAGCTCAGGCCCTCGGCGCCGCCCGCGTAGTAGGAGGACCAGCCCATGACGTAGTCGTCGTCGGGGCTGTAGCCGGAGACGACCAGGTCGGCGAAGCCGTCGCGGTCGTAGTCGCCGGTGGTCAGGTAGGCGCCCTGGAGGGTGTGCCCGGTGGAGCGCGGGGTGCCGACCTGGCGCAGGAGGCCCGCGTGGTAGGTGAAGACGTGCAGGCCCGCTTTCTGGTCGAGGACGACGAGTTGGTCGCCGTCGATGTCCCCGGAGAAGCGGGCGGCGGCCACCGACAGACCGAACCGGGCGCCCGCGACGGGCTTGTCGGCTCCGACGGTCATGGTGCTCTCGGCGCCGAGGCCCGCCTTGGAGCCGTACAGGACGGTCACCCGGCCCGCGTCCTCGACGGTGCCCTCGTCCTCGCCGGGCGTGCCGATGACCGCGTCGTCGTAGCCGTCGCCGTCCAGGTCGCCGGTGGCGACGGCCTGCCCGAAGCGGTCACCGGTCTCGGAGGTACCGGGCACGCCCTTGGTCGACTGGCTCACGACCTGGACCTGGCCCCTGGGCACGGTGGTGTTGGTGCCGATGCCGTTCGGCGCACCGTACTGGACGGTGACGTACCCGGCGCCCTCCTTGCCGTCGACGGTGCCCTCCGGGACGCCGGTGAGGAGGTCGCCGTAGCCGTCGCCGTCGAAGTCGTTGTTGCGGTCGACGGCGGAGGTGCCTCCGGGCACTCCCGCGAAGGCGGCCGGCGCGGCCAGGATGCCCGCTCCCGCCAGCAGCAGGAAGGAGGCGGCGGTGACGGCTGCCGAGCCCGCGGTACGGCGGGTGGTGCGCGCGGTGATGCTCATGTCTGGTTCCCCCGTGGAATGGTGATGGTCCGTCAATCGGCTGGTCAGGGCCGGCTGTTGTTGTTCCTACGCGGGGTTCGACACGGTGGCCCCGGGATGAGTTGTGGTGCCGGGGAGTGCTGTGACACGCCAGTGACAACCGTTCCGCGCCCAGGACATACGACAGGTTGGGGGCGTGGGGTTGTCCTCACGGTCGGGGCCGTCCGGCAGGTCGAGAAGGTCGGTGGCACGGCGCGGCAGGCAGCGAAGGGTGTTGATGTGCAGGCCCGGCCGCGCCACCAATTCGGCCACATCGCCCACTACCTAGGACAACGGGTTCACCGCCGTCTGCGCGGAGTACACGACGTCCTTCGGCGGTCGCCCCTACACCCTCACCCGCGCGGTCGCCCCTTCGCCCTCACCCACGCGGTCGCCCCGGCGGCCATCCGTACGGTGTTCATGCCATCCCCCTGGCTTGTGCGGATCACCGGTTCACCGGTCCCGACGGGCGCCTAGGGACCGGCGAACCATTGGCTCAGGACAGCGCCGACCAACTCCGCTGCTACGTCGGAGACTTGGTCGCCACGCTTTCGCTGCAACAGCGTTCCCGCCCCCGTTCGCGGACTGCGCATCGACGCCCGGGAACATCGCGTTCCGGTTTCGGCGGCCCGCGGAGACCATCGACAACGTCCTTGCACGGACCGGGCGGTGACCATCGCGTTCGCGGAGCTCGCGCGACGGTTTGTCAGTACCCGCCCGTAAGGTGACGTCAGGAGTGTGATCGACTTCGGTGTGGGCGGGGGACCGGTGAGAGGCGCGGACGTGGAACAACTGGTCGGCAGGGCCACGGAGCTCGACCGGTTCGACGCCGTGCTCGCGAACCTGGGGCAGCCCGGAGCGGTGTCGGCCGTCGACATCTCCGGAGAACCCGGCATCGGCAAGAGCCGTCTCCTCACCGAAGCGTGCGCACGGGCACGGCGGGCCGGATTCACGGTGCTGCGCGGGAGGGCCACGGAGTACGAACAGCACGTGCCGTTCCAGGTGTTCACCGACGCGCTCGCCGACGCGGAGTCCGAGACCGACGCCACCGTCACCCTTGCCGCCGATCCGGACGCGGTGCAGCACCACGACGGGAGCGAGACCGACGGCGGCGCGGCGGCCCGCTTCGGCCCGCGGCGCGCGATCTCGGCACTCCTTGCCCGCCTGGGTGACCCCGGAGTGGTGCTGGCCCTAGACGACCTGCACTGGGCGGACCCCGCCTCCCACGAGCTCGTGGACCATCTGGTCCGCCATCCTCCGCGCGGCCGGGTGCTGCTGATCGTGGCGCGCCGGGCCCGGCAGACGCCGACCTCGCTGACCGCGGCGCTGACCCGCGGCATCGACACGGGCGCCGTACTCCACCTGCCCCTGGAACCCCTCGCCGAACGGGAGTCCGTCCAGGCGCTGGCGGGCGACCTCCCCCCGGCCCGGGCCGGACAGCTGTACGCGGCCAGCGAGGGCAACCCCCTCTATCTGCACGCACTGTTGCACGCCTACCGCAGCGGTGCCCCGCTGGGCGGCGTCGACACCCACGACGACATCACCGACCCGGCCGGTGTCCCCAGTGGTCTGGCCGCGCTGCTGCTCGACGAGCTGACCGGACTGACACGGCCGCAGCGCCGTCTCGTCGAAGCGGTGGCCGTGCTCGGTTACCAGGCCACGACCGGCATGCTGACCGTGGTGACCGACACACCGGCCCCCACCGTCGGGGAGCACACCGACATCCTCGCGGCACGCGACATCCTGCGCCCGGGGCCGGGCGGCCGCTGGGCGCTGCGGCATCCGCTGGTGCGGGCCCTGGTCTACGAGAACACCTCGCCCGTACGACGAGCCGACCTCCACCGCCGTGCGGCACGGGAACTGGACCGGCGGGGCGCCCCGGCCGCCGAGCGCGCCCACCACGTCGAACGCTCGCTGACCGGCTGGGACCCCGAGGCGGCCGCCGTACTGAGCGAGGCGGCCGAACAGCTCGCCTCCACCGCACCGGCCACCACCGCCCACCTGCTGGACGTAGTCCTGGGACACCTGCCCCGAACGCCCGACCACACCCGGCGGCGCGGTGAACTGACCCTGGCCCGCGCCCGCGCGCTCGGCGTCAGCGGCGCACTCAGCGAGAGCCGCGACCTGCTCCACCTCCTGATCGAGGGAGCGGGCAGGAGCCACCCCGACCTGCGAGCCGAGGCCATCGCGCAGTACGCCGTGATGGAGCGTCACCTCGGTCACTCCCCGGAGGCCACGGGCCTGCTGCGCCAGGAGCTGTCCCGCACGCCGGGCCCGGCCCCCGGCCTGGACGTCTCCCTCAGGCTGGCCCTGGGCATGTCCGCCCTGCTGACCGCGTCCTACCCCGAGGCCCGCGCGGACGTCGCTCGGGCAGTCGGCATCGCCCGCGCCGACGGCAACGCCCCGGGAGAGGCGGCGGCCCTGGCGCTCGCCGCACTCGGCGAGGCGTACGAAGGGCAAACGGCGTCCGCCACCGGGTTCGCCGAGACGGCCCGCGCCCTCACCGACGCGCTCACCGACCCCGACCTCACCGAACTGTCCGAGTCACTGGTCTGGCTGGCCTGGGCCGAAGCGCTGCTGGAGCGCTACGCCGACGCGGAACGGCACATCACCCGTGGCCTGGACATCGCCCGCCGCAGCGGCCAACTCCATGTCCTGCCACACCTGTTGACGAACCGCGCCTTCATCTGCCTGCACACCTGCCGGCTGTCCGCCGCGCTGGAGGCGGCCGAGGAGGCCGAGGCCATCGCCCGCGCCGCGGGCAGCGGCGACCTGCTCGGGTTCACGCTCGCCATCAAGACGCTGGTGCTCCTGATCGGCGGCCCACTGGGCGACGGCAGCGCGCTGGCCACCGGCGAGGAGGCCGTCGCGGCGCTGACCGGCAGCACGGGCTGGTGGGCCGCCCTGGCCTGGTGCATGCTCGGCCACGCGGCCTTCGTCAACGGTGACCCGTACCGGGCCCAGGAAGCCATCGTGGCCGCCGGTGGGGGCCCCGAACTGCCGCTGCTGCAGCCGTCGATCCGTCCGGGCCAGCTCGACACACTGGTGGGCACCGCCCTCGCCACGGGTGATCCCGCCAAGGCGGGGCGGTGGGCGGCGCAGGCGGCCCGCGAGGCGAAACGGCTCGGACTCGGCGGCCAGCGCGCAGGCGCGCTGCGGGCCGAGGCCACCCTGGCCGAACACCACGGCGACACCGACAAGGCCGTCCGCCTCCTCGACGCGGCCACACAGGAATACGCCCGCTGCGGTCAGACCCTGTGGGAGGCGTACTGCCTCCTGCGCGCCGCTCCCCTCGTCCAACGCGCCGGACGGCGCAGACAGGCCGCCGCGATGTGGCAACGGGCCCACCGCATCGCCGCCGACGGAGGAGCCCGTCTGCTGCTGGACCTGGCCGAGCTGACCCGCCCGCAGATCATGGCGGACACGGCCGAGCTGCCGGCGGAACTGGCCGACCTGACGCCACGTGAACTCGACATCGCCGGGCTCGTGGCGGAAGGCCTGAGCAACCAGGCCATCGCCGCCCGGCTCCACCTCAGCCCGCGCACGGTCGAGACCCACCTGTCGTCCGTCTACCGCAAGGCGTCCCTGCCGTCCCGCTCGGCCCTGGCCGTCCTCATGACACGCAGCGGCCTGACGACCAGTAGGTGACGCGCCATGGGGTTGACGCCCTATGGGGTTTACGTCTGATGGGGTGCGGAATTCCTTCAGCTCAGCTGCGTACCGGAACGCACCGGCACGTCACCGAGGCCGTCGAACTCCTGGCCGTCCTCGGGTCGTTGGTGGTCGCCGTGCCAGTCGAGCATGAGGACGGTGGCGTCGTCCTTGAGGGTGCCGTGGCAGGCGTCGAGGACCGCGGTGG
>NZ_JBVIHJ010000018.1:0-28784 GCF_055570355.1 Streptomyces sp. NPDC031225
CTGGGAGAGACGCGACGACATCCACGAAGCGTTCCTCGGCCTCGCCACGTGTCTGATCACCCACCGCCACGTCCAACGCCTTTGTTAGGACCTCTAAGCGCGGAGTAAGCGGACGGCGTCCCAGGACCTGGGGGACCAGCGTTTCGGGAGCCATCTCGCCATACGCTCTGAGCTGCTGAAACAAACTTTCGTTCAAGCCCTTCTGGGGCCTCTGCCTCGTACGCCGGTTGTCCGGCGCCTGCCATCTCACGCGGACGGCGCGGGCGCTGTTGCGCAGTGCTGCGAGGGTGCAAGTGTGGCGGTATGTGGGGTCGATACGTTTCCACTCGCAGCCCGCACGAGTTGGCCCCGCCCTTTCAGGTGCCCGACGTGCCGACGCAGGAGATGCTCACTCCGAACTGGAATGTCGCCCCGACCGACGACATGTGGGCGGTCCGTGAGCGCGCACCCCGCGGTGAAGAAGACACCGACATGGTGCGGTGGAAGCTGCGGTCGCTGCGCTGGGGGCTGGTGCCGTCGTAAGCGAAGGACGTGAAGGTCGCCGCAGGGATGATCAACGCGCGCGTGGAGACGGTTCACGAGACAGGGCTCGTTCGCTTCGGAACGGGGCCGACGCCGACGGCCGTGGTGGGCGACAGGCCTTGTGTTGGGGAAGAAGAAACAGAACACGATGAAGGCCACCGTTATCGCCGACGACCAGGGACGCACGTTATGGGTCGATGCCCTGCGAACTGGACGGATGCACGGTGCTACCGCCGCCCGCAACGAAGGCACCGCCGTCTGCTTCCAACAGTTTCGTGACGTCGAGGTCCTTCCTGGACGACGGTTGTCCCATGGCTTCGCCGCGTCATCCTGGGCAGGCGGTGACTCCGCCGAGGAAAGGCAACAAGATCAGCCCGACGGAGGTCCTTGAAGCCCGGCGTCGAGCCCGCCACCGGCACTCCTCACAGAGCATCACCGGGCCCCATTGACGGAGCGGGTTGAGTGATGGGGAGGGATCCGAGAGCCCTGGCATGAGCGGATCCACCCTCAACCCCCACGACCCGGCACGCACGGTCGGCGGCTCCGTTGGTGGGCCTGCCGCGGCGGTCGCCGCCCACCTCACCGCAGCCCACCTCACCGCCGCCGACCACGGCGCGACCGTGCCGTTCGCTGCGCGTGCCGGCCCACTACTGCGGGGAACGGACTGGGGCCGACTCACGGACTCGTTCCGTCCGGCGGTTGAGGGTCCGCTGAGGCGGTGCCGGGTCAGGCTCAGCTGAGTTCGATCAGGCCGAGTCGGACCGCTTCTGTGACGGTGCCGGCGCGGTTTCCCGTGCCGAGCTTGCGGTAGATGCGGACCAGATGGGTCTTGACCGTGGCCTCAGCCAGATACAGGGTGCCGGCGATCGTCCGGTTGCTGTGTCCATGAGCCAGGAGCCGGACGACCTCGATCTCGCGCTCGCTCAGCAGTGGGCCCGGCGCGGTCGGATCGCCGACGAACTGTGCCGCGGCCTCCGGTGCCAGCGCCATGCCTCCGGCCGCCGCGGCCCGGACGGCGCGGAACAATTCCTCGGGCGGCCCTGCCTTGAGGACGTATCCGCGCGCGCCGGCCTCCACAGCTCGCAGGACGTCGGCCTGGTGGCCATGGCTTGTGAGTATGACGACCCGGGGAGGGGCGGGGGTGGCCAGGATCCGGCGGGTCGCCTCGATGCCGTCGATGACGCTACCTGCCGCGCCGGTGTCCGACAGCCGGAGGTCCATCAGCACCACATCGGGGCCGAGTCGTTCCACCTGCTGCACCGCGTCGGTGCCGTCGCCGGTCTCGCCGACGACGGTGAAGCCGGGTTCGCTCTCGAGGAGGGCGCGCAGGCCGGCTCGTACGACCGTGTGGTCGTCCACGATCACGATCCGCAGCGACGGGCTGGAGGTCTCGCTCATCGCGTGCCCACCGGGACTCGGTCCTCGGCTCGCAGGGCCGCCCGGACGCGGGTGCCGTGTCCGGGCGTGCTGTCGATGCTGAATGTGCCGCCGAACACACCCAGTCGGTCACGCGCCGCGGCCAGTCCGAATCCGCGACTGTTGCCGGTGGGCTGTAGCGCCGTCGAGTCGAATCCCACTCCGTCGTCCAGGACCTCGACGGCCGCGGTCGCCGCGTCGCCGTAGGCCAGGGTGACGCGTACGTGCTGGGCCCGCGCGTGTTCGCACGCGTTGGCCAGAACGCTCTGTGTCACCCGCAGCAGGGCCACGGCCTGGTCTGTCCGCAGGGAGCAGGGCTCGTGTTCGGTACGGAAGGTGATCGTGGGCGCGCCGGCGGCGGAGCCGGTGCGGGTGCACAGGTCGCGCAGCGCCGCCTCCAGGCCGTCTCGCGCGAGCAGGGGTGGGGTGAGGTCGTCGATGATGCCGCGGGTCTGCGCGAGATGCTCGCCGAGAGCTTCGGTCACGGCCCGCACCTGCCGTCGGGCGACGTCGGGGCGGCGGTCCCAGTCCCGGTCGGCGGCCTGGAGCAGCATGCGGCTGCCCGAGAGTTCCTGGGCGAGTGTGTCGTGCAGGTCCCGTGCGATGCGGGCTCGCTCTGCGAGCCGCCCGGCCTCTCGCTGCTGTCGCGCCAACTCGTCCCGTGTGGTGGCGAGTTCGCGGGTCAGCCGCTGCTGGGCGCGGTAGAGGAGTACGGTCGCCCACAGGGCGGTGACCGGTGGTGCCAGCACATCGGGGTCGAAGCCGCCGCCGGCTCGCTGAAGGGCGGAGACCAGCAGCGCGGTGAGGACACCGAGCGCCGTGGCCCGTGCCGCGCGAGTGGGCATGCGCAGTGCCAGGACGGCGAGCGGTAGGGCCAGCCACGCGTAC
Organism: Streptomyces sp. NPDC031225; assembly: GCF_055570355.1. Lineage (NCBI taxonomy): Bacteria > Bacillati > Actinomycetota > Actinomycetes > Kitasatosporales > Streptomycetaceae > Streptomyces > Streptomyces sp. NPDC031225. Next base: position 2,827 of record NZ_JBVIHJ010000018.1, read on the forward strand.
CCGAAGGTGAGCTGTGCCGGGAGGCTCCAGGCCACCCAGAACCACAGCAGCAGGAGGAGACCGAGCCAGGCCGGTCGCGCCCAGCGCTCCAGCCGGTCCCACCGGGCCAGCCCGGCCGCGTACAGCAGGGCCAGCGCGGCCGTGGGCGGCGCGATGCGCCAGCACAGCTCGTGGTTCAGCTCGAAGAGCCGCACGAGGGTGCCGGCCACGGCGACCAGGAACACCAGGTGTGGGAGATTCCGTGCGGAGCCGGATGGCCGACGTACGGCGAGCGCGGTGACGGGCACGGCTGCGGCTCCCTGGGGCGGGCCGGGCGGAAGTGACAACAGGTCAAGAAGTCTAAGCCGTAACCTGTTTGATCGCTGTAAACGCCCCGGTGGTGCCGTGCCCGCGCTGACGTCAGCTTCCCGGGTGCAGCCCGAGCCAGCCCGGCGACGGATCGCCCTTGACCTCGCCGAAGTAGAGGGAGAACGTCTGCCGCAGCCGCTCGGCCGCGGCGCGGTCCTCCATGAACCTGGGGAAGCCGTCGACGTGGGCGTTCGGGAACTCCCACACCGGCTTCAGGCCGGCGTACGGCGTGACGTCCGTCCGCACCGACCAGCCGTTGCGGCTGGCCGCCTGGCGTTCCTCGGAGAGCTGCCAGTTCACGTACAGCTTGGCGGCGGCGGGGTGCGCCGCCTTCTTCAGGATCGCGGCCCGTTGCCCCCAGGCCATGAAGGGGTGGTCGCCGCTCGGCAGGACCCACTTCACCGTTGTCGAGGTGGAGATCGCGCTGCCCCCCGCGCCCACTCCGATGGTCTTCGTCTTGCCGTTGACCGCGGCGCCCGGGGTGTTCGTGCCCCGGGCGAACTGGGGCTGCTGCGCGGCGAACTTCGCCACCCATTCCCAGCCGTACTTCTGCTGGTAGAGGGAGTAGAGGTACAGCACCGCGTCGTCGTCGTTCGGGTAGGAGGAGGCGATGGCGCCCTTCCAGCGCTCGTCGAGCAGGTCCAGTGGCGTCCTGGGCGCGTTCGCCCCGGCCGCCTGGATGTCGTACATGAAGCTGAAGGCGATGACGAACAGCGCCGTCCATGTGCCGTCCGGGTCCTTGAAGCCCTGGTGGATCTGTGAGAAGCCTGCGGGCTTGTAGCGCAGCAGTTTGCCCTCGCGCTTCCAGCGGGTGAAGTCCTGGAGCGTCTGCAACTGGACGACGTCGGGGACCAGGGTGTCGGTCGCGAGCTGGTTGTCCACGCGGACGTCGTGGTACTTGCTGTAGTCCACGGAGACCGTCAGCGGGATCTTCGGGAAGCGGGCGGCCCAGTCGGTCCGTAGCCCGGCTGCCTGGGCGTCGACGTCCCCGCCCTGGTAAAGGACGAGCTTGCCGCCTTCGGCGATGGCCGCCTCGTAGAGCTCGTCGAGGGACCGAGTCTCCTCGCGGACACCCGCCAGCGGGGCGCCGACGGACTCAGCCGCCTGAGCGTTGGTCGCGACGGCTGCGGCGGCACCGCCGAGAGCGACACCGGCTCCGGTGGTGAGCAGCCGCCGCCTGCTGAAGTTACTGGGCATCGTGGGGGTCCTCCTGCTGGTTTCGCCGCCGGATTCCGTACGAGGCGGCGCACCAATCCTGCCGATGAACCGCGTTGTTCCGCGTCGTCCGAAGGCTGTCTCCGGGTTCCATCGTTCGGTTGAACGGTCACGGTGGGTGCCGTCGGAAGGGCGCGAGCAGTTTCGTTGTTCCGCTGAATGTTTCGGTACCAGGTGAAGGCTCCGCTGAACGCCTGCACGCGGTGCTGGCCGAACTCCACGACGAATGGCAGGTCTTCGACCGCCGCCACCTGTCCGAAGCCTCCATGGCCGAGCTCTCCACCACCACGCCAACCGAACCCGAACCCGAGACCACCCCACAACCGGAACCGAAACAGCTGCCGTGACCACACCACCCCGCGGGACATGACCCGCGGGCGTGCGCTCACGCCTTCGCCGTCGGCGACGGGGTCTCGGGTTCTGGTAAGCCCTGGCTGAGGGGCGCCGGACGCGATCCCCGCGGCCGCCGTCCAGGTCGACCCCGACGACTGCGCCCACGTCGGGGCCTACTTTGTCGTGAGGTCGAGGTAGAGGATTTTGGCGGCTTTGCTGATCGAGCCGGGCATCACGTGCGCACACGGCTAGTTACGTTCTGGAATTGGATCGGGCGGTCCCAGGAAAAGATCGAACAGGCGCGTCAGGACTGGATGGAAGGCACACGGTTCGGTGAGGTGAAGGGGTACGACGGTGCTCCGCTGCCCACTCCGGAACCGCCCGACGCGGTTGGAGCCGCGGGGCAGAGTGCGCTGACCCGCTGGATTGGGGTCGGCGGTTCCTCCGGTCCCCCTGGGTGCGACGGATCTCGAACATGGCCGAAACCGGGGTCCTGTCGTGGTGTTCCCTCGGGTAACACTGGTCTCGCAAGTTGCTTGAGACTTGGACAATCTCTCGATGATTGGAAGAGGCATGCGCCTGACGTCCCCCCACGACCGCACGCGCCGCACGGTCCGTTCCGCTTCGCTGGCCGCCCTGCTCGCCCTCACCGGCGCCCTCGTCGCTGCGCCCACAGCGTCCGCAGCCCCCACGGCCTCACTCACCGCCGACGTTCCGATGGCAGCCAGGGGCGCCGGGAACTCCGTTGTGTATTTCGGCAGTCTCCGGATCGACGACGGCACCTCCGTCACCTGCGTGAACACGACGAACGCCAGCACCTCAGGCGGCAACGGCCGGATCATATTCGCCACCAACTACAGGGTCACCACGGGCGTCACCTACGGCGTCTCCGCCTGGGAGACCGGCAACTGTGACTCGGGCGGGGGGCAGTCCCTCGGCGGCGTGACCGTCAAGCCCACGGCCGCCGACGTCTCCAGCGGTGTCTACAACATCAGGATCCCCTAGGCCACGACCTGCTGACCGAGGAACTGATTGCCTTCAACACGGTCGCCACCGGTGCGGACGACCACGGGACCTTCTCGGTCGAGGTCACCGACGGGGAGGGTGAGCTCCTGCGGGTGCGCGACGACAGTCGCAAAGACAGGTGGGGCGGCAGGATTCTGCCGGCGGCCGCGGACGTGCACTCGTTCAAGTCGCTGGTCGCAAAGGGCCGTTCTGGTCAGTCGTAGGCGTGCTGGTCGCAGCCACTCCTTGATGGCTGCGACCAGCACGGTCACCTCGCGGCGGAAGGCATGGCCGGATGACGACCCGTCAGCGCACGGTCATCCGCACCGGAAGCAACGGGTACGTGTACGGCGTGTCCGTGCCGACCGCGAGCGCGGCCGTGTAGATGCCGGCGGTGTCCACCGCTGTCCCGCCCGCATCCAGCCGGACGGTGACGGTCAGGCGCTGGCCGGGGGCGAGCGTATGCGTGACGGGTGTGGCGGACAGCCAGCGGACGTCGGTCGCCGGGACGCAGCTGTCGAGGCCTGGCAGCTGTTCGACGTTCGCGTGGGCGTCGAAGACGCTCGGTGCGCCGCCCACGCGGTAGAACCCGCAGGCGCCACCGGCCCGGTAGAGCGGCGTGGTGGCGGCGGGCAGGGCCGTCCAGGTGCGGGCGGCCGGGTCGTAGGCGTAGCCGGCGCTGGTGACGGCGCCGAGCAGGTTGCTGACCCCGCCGGAGAGGAGGAAGCGGCCGTCGGCGGTGGTGGCGGCCGAGGCCCACAAGTCGATGGGAAGGTCGGTGATCGGAGTCCACGCGGCGGTGGCTGGGTTGTAGGCGTAGCCGTGCCGCGTACCCTCCACCACGGTGGTGCCGCCCGCGCAGTACAGGATGCCCGAGGCGGCGCCGCAGCCGAGCCAGGAGATGGCCTCGGGGTAGGGCGTGGTGGTGGCCCAGGTGTCGGTGGCCGGGTCGTAGACCTGAACTGCGTTGGCGCCGGTGCAGTATCCCTGGCCGCAGCCGCCGACCAGGTACCACTTGCCGTCGAGCGTGGCGGAGGCCGCTGCCGCGTACCCGGCGGGCACCGGGGCGGCGGTGGACCAGGTGCGGTGCTGCGGGTCGTAGACCTCGGTGGTGGTCACGGTGCCGCCGTCCGCTGTCCAGCCACCGGTGACGTACAACTTGCCGTTCAGGAAGGCGGACTGGGGTGACTCACGGGGGGTGGGGTGACCGCCGGGGATCGCCGTCCAGGCGGCGGTGACGGGGTCGTAGACGTAGCCGCCGGACAGGACGGAGGTGCCGTCGGTGCCGCCGACCGAGTAGACGCGGCCGTCCGGGCCGGTGGCGACGGCGTTGTCGATGACGGGGGTGGGGTAGTCGGCGAGGGAGGTCCAGGCCGAGGCGGTGGGGGTCACATCCGTGGACGTGGACGCGGACGTGGACGCGGAAGGGGTCGTCGGCTTCGTCTTCGCCTTCGTCAGCCGGTCTGGGGTGTAGTCACCGGGGACGTACTTCGGAGCTGCCGCGCCGGCCGTCTTCGCCGTCGGGATGTCCCCGGACCGCTCGGTGAGGCTGACGGTGAGCGGGGCCGAGCCGGTGTTGCGCAGGGTGAACTGGGCGGTGGTGGCTTTCCCCTTGCGTACGGTCTTGTCGACCGCCGCCGGGCTGATCGCCAGCTGTCCGGCGCGCAGCACCGCGTCGAGGCGGGCGGCGTGGTCGGCCTTGACGTTCACCTTCCTCGTCGCCGTGGTGTAGTGCTCGGCGCTGAACGCCACCTGCTGACGGCCCGTCCGCGGCGCGAAGCGTACGTACGAACCGTCGCCCGCCGTGGTCGCCGTGGCGCCGGTCCTGCCGCTCACCGTCGCACCGCTCAGCTGCCGGCCGGTGTTGCGGTCCGTCACCGTCCCGTACAGCAGCGCGCCCGGCACCGGCTTGCAGGTCATGCCGCCGAAGGCGACGTCGTCGACCTGCCAGTAGTAGGCGTAGTCGCCGTTGTAGCGGAACCGCACCTGGACGGTGGACTTCCCCGCCGCGTCCGGGAGGGCGATGCTCTGCGTCCCGGGGCCGGCGGAGTCTGTGTCGCGGTGCCAGACCGTGGACCAGGTCGTGCCGCCGTCGACGCTGAGGTCGACGTCGGCCCTGGAGTCGTCGTCGAACGGCTTGTAGAAGGTGCCGAAGCGGACCGCGGGCGTGTCGTGGCCGGTCAGGTCGAGGACCGGGGAGAGGAGGGAGGTGTTCTGCCGGTCGCCGTAGTAGCCGCTGTCGGCGATGGCGAAGTCGCCCGAGCCGCCGGTGAGGTTGCCGCGCCCGGCCGGGTCGTCGAAGCGCCAGGTGTGACCGCTGCCGGTGACGCTCCACCCGGCGGGCGCCTGAGTGCCGTCGAAGGTCTCGGTGGCCTCGCTGAACGTCTGCTTGTAGCCGGGCGCCACGCAGGCGGCCGCGTCGACCGGGATGCCGAAGTCCTTGCGGCCGGCCTTGGCGCCCACCGTCAGGTCGGCCGTCGTGACCTGGTAACCGGTGTAGACCGGGTCGACCTGCAGGGTGTAGGTGCTGTTGGCGGGCAGTTCGAGGGTGTAGCGGCCGGTCGCCGGGTCGGTGTACGTCCGGGTGGACGGCTCACCGGTGACCTGGATGCCCGCGGAGAGCGGCCAGCCGTGTCCGGAGCCGTCCCGGATCCGACCGCTGACGGTGACCAGGGGCTGGGCGGTGAGGGTGAAGTCCCGGGCCACGGTCGCGTCGTCGCCGACCCCGACGGCGGCCGGTGTGGTGCTGCCGTAGCCGAACTTGGAGGCCGTCACGTCGTACGTGCCCGCCGGGAGCGTCATGTCGTAGGTGCCGTCGGTGCCGGTCGTCGTGGCGTTCGCGCCGGCCGTGATCCGCACTCCGGCCACCGGGCCGCCGGCGGACGGGTCGGTGACCTTGCCGGTCAACCTGCCGTACGGGCCGGTGGTGAAGGCGGCGGTGCCGTTCGGGGTGCCGAGGCCGGTGGGGCCGTCCCAGCCGGGGCCGGCGGTGCACAGATAGGCGGTGGCGCAGGTGCCGTTGGTGCCGCTTGTCACGTCGTTCAGAGCGCCGTTCGGCGCGTCGCCGGTGTGGGCGTACGGGTAGGCGTTGGGGTAGGTCTTCGCGCCCGGCGTTCCGGCGAGCGCGTAGGTGGCGGCGATGATCGGGGCGGACGCGCTGGTACCGCCGTAGACGCCCCAGCCGCGGTCCTCGTAGGTGTTGTAGACGGTGACGCCTGTCGCCGGGTCGGCGACGGCCGACACGTCCGCGTTGGCGCGGTTGGCGCAGCCCCGGTCGGTCTGGAAGGACGGCTTGGGGGAGTAGGCCGAGCAGCCGCTGCCCGCCCCGGTCCAGGCGGACTCGCTCCAGCCCCGGATCGTCCCGGCGTCCCGGCTCAGCGACGTCCCGCCGACGGCCGTGACGTACGGGAGCGTGGCCGGGTAGCTGTTGCCGTAGCCGTTGTCGCCGGTGCTGAAGGTGATCGCCACGCCCGGGTGCTTGTAGTAGTCGTCACCGGGCAGGTCGCCGAACGCGCTCTCGCTCCCGCCCCAGCTGTTGGAGACGTATGCGGCGCCGAGCGCGACCGCCGTGTTCTCCGCCTCGCCCAAGCCCTCGATGGACGGCTCGTCGGCCTCGACCAGCAGGATGTGGCAGAGCGGGCAGGCGGCGCTGACCATGTCGAGGTCGAGGGCTATCTCGCCGGCCCACCCCGCGTCGGGTTGTGGGTACTCGGTGCCGCCGCGCTGGTCGGTCTTGCGGAAGCAGCCGTTTGCGGTGGTGCAGGGCGGCAGGCCGAACTGGGAGCGGTAGACGGCCAGGTCGGCCTCGGCGTTCGGGTTGTCGTAGGCGTCGACGATGGCCACCGTGACCCCGGCCCCGGCAACGTCGGAAGGCAGGTCGTAGGCGCTCTGGAGGTCGGCGGGGCCCAACCCGGCGGGGGCCAGCAGGGGTTGGAAGCCTTTGCCGGTCTGCCGGACATCATCGCGGGCGACCGCGAAGCAGGCCATCTGGTTGGGTTTGTCGGGTCTCGCGCAGAGGGGGTGCGTCGGCACAGTCGAGGCCGTCGAGGCGGTGGCGGTCGTGGTGGTTGCCTCGGTGGTGGTGGTGGTGGTGGTGGTGGTGGCGGCGGCGGTGGCGGTGGCGGTCTGGGGGAGTGTCCAGACCAGTGTCATCAGGATGCCGAACAGGGCGGTTAACGCGGCCAGTCGGGTACGGAACAGTCCCGCCTTGATCATCTGGGTCCTTTCAGGCCTTCATGGGTAGCAGGGAAACGATCAGGCGGGAGCGTAATTCATGTACATGTCACGTGTGTGAAATTGTGCGCTCCTGATTGATCGATTCCACAACACCCGCCGCACTGGCACCGCCGACCTGCTGATGCTCGCCAGGGCCCGGGCATCGTCAGTGGTGGCCGAGGTCGGCGCTCAGGCCTGAAAGGGGAATGGGCGGTGAGGTCGGCGCGGGACCAAGGCGGCGACTGCGGCAGTGGACCTCCCTCGACGGCCTCAGCTCTCGTCCGAGCGGCGTCACTTTGCAGGAAGGCGAGCCCGCAGCTACCCTCCTATTCAACAATGCGACTAGGTGTCTAGTTGATTAGCGATGGCCGTGTGCCACTTCCAACAGCAGCAGCGTTGACGAGAGGCGGTCGGTCCCATGTCGAGCAGTGGGTATCTGCGCTATGTCGCCCTGGGTGACAGTCACACCGAGGGGCTCGGTGACGGCGACGACGTCCGTGGTCTTCGGGGCTGGGCGGACCGGCTCGCCGAGGAGGTCGCCGGCCACAGCCCCGGCCTGCTCTACGCCAACCTCGCGGTGCGCGGCCGTAAGGCCGGTCAGGTGCGCGCCGAGCAACTGGCTCCGGCTCTCGCGATGCGGCCCGACCTCGCCACCGTGGTGGCCGGGGTCAACGACGTGTTGCGCCCGGGGTGCGACCTCGATGAGGTGGCCGACCATGTTGAGGCGATGTTCGCCGCCCTCACGGCGCAGGGCGCCACCGTCGCGACTCTCATGTTTCCCGATGTCGGGCGTATCACGCCGTTGGCCCGCCCGATCGGTCACCGTGTTCTCGCACTCAACGCACGCATCCGGGAGGCCGCCGACCGCCACGGCGTGGTGGTGGCGGAGACGGCCGCGCACGCGGCGGCGACCGATCCGCGGTTGTGGAGTGCTGACCGGTTGCACGCCGGCCCGCTGGGGCACGCGCGCATCGCGGCTGCCGTGGCCCAGGCGCTCGGTCTGCCGGGCAGCGACGACAAGTGGACCCTGCCCCTTCCGGCCGAGGGGGCTGACATCTCTGCCTGGAGGACCGTGGGCGCCGAAGTGCGCTGGGCCGGCACCTTCCTCGGCCCTTGGCTCGGCCGCCGCCTGCGTGGCCGCTCCTCCGGCGACGGCCGCCAGGCCAAGCGGCCGGCGCTGCTTCCGGTGGCTGCGTCCGCCGGGGACACCTCCTCAGCCGTATGAGGATCCGCCCGCGACGAAGCCGGCGGCTCCTCCTGCTGCACTTCTCTCTTCCTCGTACCGGAGCTGGAAATGAGTAATGCCCACCCCTTCCGCGTCCTGCGCGCGAAGCGTCTGTGGACCGTCAACGGTGTGATCGTGGGCTTCGTGGCACTGCTGTTCACGGTGTTCTACGTCGGCGCCAACGTCGACCCTGCCGGTCACCTGCACAAGCTGCCCGTCGGCCTGGTCAGCGCCGATGAGGGGGCGAAGGTCGGCGGCAAGCAGACCGACCTCGGTGCACAGATCACCCAGTCGATCAAGAAGTCGTCCCAGGGCGGAGACAGGATCGACTGGAAGGTGATGGACGAGGAGGAGATGAAGGAGGAACTGGGCAAGGGCAAGCTGTTCGGCGCGCTCGTCGTGCCCCGCGACTTCACCGCCACCGTCGCCGCCCTCACCGGCCCCGAGGTGGGCGGCAAGCCCGTCCGCCCGGCACTCACCGTGCTGACCAACCAGTCCGCCGGCAGCGTGGGGTCGAGCATGGCGCGGCAGGCCACGACGACGGCCGCGCAGTCGGCCTCCGCACAGGTGGGTGAACAGCTGACCGCTCAGGCCCAGGCCGCCCAGTCCCAACTGCCCGCTGCCGCGCGCCTGCTGCTGGCCGACCCGGCCGTGGTGCAGATCGAGGACGGGCATCCGCTCGACTCGCACAGCGGCCTCGGTCTGAGTGCCTTCTACTACTCCCTCGTCCTCGTCGTCTGCGGCATGCTCGCCGCCAACGTCATCAGCGGCCAGGTGGACCACGCCCTCGGCTACACCCACAGCGACATGGGCCCGCTGCGGGTCCACAACCCGCTGCTGCGCGCGACCCGCGTCCAGACCCTGGCCATCAGCAGCACGCTCATGATCGGCCTGTCCCTGCTCATGGGCAGCCTGGCCCTGGCCGGTGCGGTGGGCATCATGGGCATGGACGCCTCTCACCTGCCCCTGCTGTGGCTCTTCTCCGTGTGCACGATCGCGGTTGTCGGCATCGGCGGGCTCGGACTGCTCGCTGTGTTCGGCACGCCGGGGATGCTGTTCATCACGATCTTCTACATCGCCATGGCGGTACCGACGTCCGGCGCCACAGTCCCCCTCCAAGCCCTCCCCGGTTTCTACCGCGCCCTCGGCGAGTTCGAGCCCCTGCGCCAGATCACGGGCGCCGTCCGTTCCATCCTCTACTACGACGCCCAGGCCGACGCGGGTCTGACCCGGGGCTGGGTGATGCTGGGTGTGGGACTCGCGGTCGCCGGCCTCTTCGGCTTCGGCGTGACCCGGTTCTACGACCGCAAGGGACTCCATCGCATTCCCGCCGACGAGGAACCGCAGCCGCTCCTCGCCCGGGCATAGTCCGAGCACCGGTGAGGGGTGGAGCTGGTCGCCCGAGAGGCCGCGAACAGTGACCGCGGCGACGGACTTCGACGCGGTGGTCATGGGCGCGGGGCCACGCCGATCGGGCTTGACGTCCACTCAGCCCGGATCCACCGGCTTGATGCCGGCCCCACCCTTCACCTGCCCGAACGTTGGCCCTGGAGCGAGGACTTCACCCAGCTGTTCAGCACGGTGCACGCACCGCCGCCCCTCTGACGCTCCCTGACCGACCTGCCCGAAAGGGCCGAGATCTGTGGACAAAGTGGAAGAGCTGGGCAGACCAGCGGCCACCCATGCCCGAATCCGCAACTCAGCCCCAACACGGCCTGCCCGACCCCGAGACGATCAACCGGGAATCAGGCCGGTGAAACCGGCTCAGATCGCCTGGGGCTTGTAGGAGCTGGGTTCGCACAGGGCGACGCGACCGAGTACTGCAACGGTGCTTGTTCTGAGTGCTGGGCAGTTCAGGGGCTGTGTCCGCGTCGTTTGTAGTGGCTGATGCGGGCTTGGTGCTGGCGTCGTCGGCGCCAGGTTGAACAGTGCAGGATCTGGTCAACCGGTGCTGGTCGGCGGTTGGCGAGGCGGGCTATCAGGCGTCGGATTTCGGCGAGGCTGAGGTGGATGAGCTGGGAGGATCCGTTTCTGCTTTGTCCGTGTCCAGCTGTTGGGCCCGCAGGACGGTCAGGCAGGCGTGGGCGGCCATGGCCAGGGTCATGTGGCGGTGTCAGCCGGGGTAGCGGCGGACCTGGTAGTCGTCCAGGCCGCATTCCTGCTTGGCGGTCTGGAAGCATTCCTCGACGGGTGTGGCTCCTTTCGAGGGACCGGCATGCCTCTTGTTCCCGCAGTGTGTGTCAGGCTCGGTAGGGGTCAGGGTTTGGGCGTTGTTCGTTCTGATAGCGGGCCAGGAGGTCGTCGGGGTAGTTGCTGAGTTCCTCGGGGCTGGCGTGCAGAAGGTCATCCAGCGCATACCGCTGCGTCTCCACCCTGACGTGCCACGAGTGCTGGCCCCGGATGGACACGGTGATTTGTTCCAGGTGTTCCCGCAGAGCGTCGCGGGTGTGGCCAGGCAAGTCGCGCCGGGTCAGGTCCTCCTCGAACAGGGCACGCTCTCGCAGGAACACAGCCATCTGGTCGTCGGCCATGGCGCCGACGGTGTCGAAGGCTTCCTGGTAGGAAAGCTCGTCGCGGGCCCGGAGCAGGCCGACCGCGTTGTGCTGGTAGCCGGTGAACTCGTCGCGTACCGCGCCGAATACGTCGTTGACGAATGCGATCTGCAGCGCGGCGGCCCGCCGGAGGCGGAACAGCGCGTCACTGTTGCGGATGCTGTCGGGAAGGAACCGCATGAGGCTCGTCTCGCCCAGGTCCCACATCCACAGCATCCCCACCGAGTAGACACGCCGGTCCACGTGCTGGCGCAGGTTCGGGGTACGGCCGAGCCCGTCCAGGCGGGCCTCTTGGACGTAGGTGTGGAAGAACTGCTCGATGTGGTGGACGAACATCGCATGCCACGGTTGGGGCCCCAGCCGGGATGTCCGTGCGCACAGGTCGCTCAGTGCTTCCGTCAGAGCCGAAGGAACCGACGGCTGTTCGCCGTGCAGGATCGCGCAGAAATCGGCGATGGCGGCCTCCCGGGCCTGAAGCCGACGGAAACGGTCGTCCTCGTCCAGCTGGTCGTCCACCCGGAACGCCCATCCGAGCCAACTGGCATACAGAGTCAGCAGGTCCGCGTCCGCGCGCGTCCAGGTGATCGCCGCTGACAGATCCGGCAGACTGAGGCGGGTTCTCTGCCGTGCCCGCTCGGTGGATACCAGGTCATAGTGATCCAGCCACTCCCACATGGCGCGGCTCGCCTGCTCCAGCGACGGATTGCATTCATAGGGGAGAGGGATATGGAATTCGGGAATCCGGGCTGCGCCCTCGGGTGTCTGCACCACAGACCGCCTTCCATGGATACCCGCCTTGGAAAGGCTACCCGGCCACCGAGCGAACAATGCTCTGGCCAGTCGAGTGGAGCTCTCCGGCGGACGCGGGGCGGTGCTGAGCTGCCGGTCTGTCGAGCAGGGCTGTCGTCAGGTCGTCGTCCTCCTACCGTGGTGATGGAGGAGGCGACTGTGATGGGCTCGTTGGTCGAGGAGCTGGAGGCCCGGGAGGCGGCTGCCCGGGTGCGGGTGGAGGAGCTTGAGTCGCAGATCGCGGAGTTGACGGCGCGGCTGGAGGCCGAGCGGGAGACGTGGTCGCGGTTGCGGGTGACGCGGGAGACGGTGGCCGAGGTGGTCGCGGAGATGTCCGGTTCGGACGGGGCGTCGGTCGCAGAGCACCCGGTGGAGTCGGCGGCGGCTGGGGAGCAACCGGTGCGGGTGGTCGGGGCGATCATGGTGCCGCACTGGCGGGAGGGACTGCCGGTGGATGCGCTGCCGGATGTGTACCGCGACATCGTGGAGGTGGTGGCGGACGCGTCGACTCCGATGCAGGCCAAGCAGATCGTGCCGAGGATCGGACTGCCGGCGGTGACGGCGAAGATCGAGGGGACGCGGGGGAAGCTGAAACGGCTGGTGGAGCGGGGCTGGCTGAGAGAGGACCAGCCCGGACTGTTCGCGCTCGCTCACCGGACCGCCGAGGCGGGAGGGCGAACTCCCTGAATGACAAAGGCTCTTCTTTCTACCTTTGTAGGTGCCAACCAGAACAAAGCGCAGAAAGAAGATCGCGATGGAACCCTACGACGCCTTTGATGCCATCGGTGAGTTCGCTGCCGCAGTTAGCGCCTTCGGCTGTCTGCAAGGCGACTTGGCCGACCCCGCGACCGTACGGCTGGCGCATCACGAGGTGGAAGATCTGATCGAGGAGCGGGGCCGTGAGCTGCTGCGGCTGTTGTTCCAGGGTCATCTCGACCTGCGGGCCCGCCGGGAACGCGAACAACCCCGCCCGACGGCCATGGTGGTGACCGGTGCGGACGGGCAGAGGCGTCCGTATCGGGAGACGGGCCATCACCGCGAACTGGCCTGCGTGTTCGGCACGGTCACCGTCGAGCGGTGCGCCTGGCGGCAGAAGGGGCTGCCCAGCGTCCACCCCGCAGACCGGGCCCTGTCCCTGCCTGCCGGACGGCATTCGCACGGCCTGCGCCGCCTCGCGGTCGCCGAGGCCGTCCGCGGCTCCTACGACCAGGCCAAGGCGGCGATCGAGAGGCGGTGCGGGAAGGTGCTGGGCAAACGTCAGGCCGAACACCTGGTCGTTGCCGCGGCCCGGGACATCGACGCCTTCTACCAGCGTCAGATCCCGCTGCCGGCGACTGCCGACACCCTCCTGGTCCTGCAGTTCGACGGCAAGGGCATTGTCATGAGGCCCGAGGCGCTGCGGCCCGCCACCCTCAGGGCCCACCGGGCCGCCCGGCGGACGATGCGCACCCGGCTGGCTCCGGGCGAGAAGCCGCACCGCAAACGGATGGCCACTCTGGCCTGCGTCTTCGACGCCAATCCAGCCCCCCGCCGACCGCACGACATCTTCGCCCCGGCGGACGGCCGCAGCCGCAGACGAACCCCCCGGCCGGGGCCGAAAGCCTCCGCGAAGTGGCTAACCGGCTCAGTCGTCCACCCGCCCGAGCACACCGTCGCTGCCGCTTTCAACCAGGCCGAGGCCCGCGACCCCGGCCACCTGCGCACCTGCGTCGTGCTCGTCGACGGCGCCCGCCACCAGCTTGACCTGATCCACGCGGAAGCCGACCGGCGCCGCAGCCGAGTACACGTCCTGCTCGACATCGTGCACGTCAGCGACTATGTCTGGACCGCAACACACGCCTTCCACTCGCCCGCCACCACCGACGCCGAAGCGTGGGTCGCCGGCCACCTGACCACGCTCCTGCACGCCCAGGCCGCCCGCGCCGCAGCCGAGATCACCGCCCAGGCCGACCGGGCCCACCTGCTCGGAGCCAAACGCGAGGCCGCCGACGCCTGCGTCGGCTACCTCACCGGCCACCTCGACCAGCTCGGCTACGACACCGCCCTCGCGGCCGGCTGGCCCATCGCCACCGGCTCGATCGAGAGCGCCTGCCGCCACCTGATCGGCGACCGTCTCGACATCACCGGCGCCCGGTGGGGCCTTGACGGCGCCGAAGCCATTCTCAAACTCCGCGCCCTGAACGACAACGACGACTTCCAGGAGTACTGGCACTACCACCTCGCCCGGGAGCACGAACGTCTCTACCCCGCCCCGGACCAGCACAACTACCAACTCACGGCCTGACCCACGGACTTCCCAGAGCCGGAGCTACACCCTTCCTCGACTGCCCAGCGGCTGCCCGCGATGCGGTGTCGGCTTACTCCTCAAAGTGCTCAGCCACGTACAAGTGAACGTGCCCAGTCGAGTGCCTTATCGGCGGAGCAGACGGCCAGGGAGTGTCGCACCGTGCGCCTGCCAGTAGACGGGCGTGTCAGAAACTCGCGTGACGCGGCTACGAGCTTTTGGCATGATCGCCGAGTTGTCCTACCGTGCCCGGTTCTGGAGGAACACCACGGCTATCAACTACGAGCTCGCTCCGGCCTGGCTGCCGTGGTCTGCCGTCGATCCCGATCCCATCGCCTTCACCTGGGACGAAGCGGAGGCATCCGAGATCACCACGGTGATCGCCTCGATGGTGCCTCCTGACGATGCCGGGTGGGAAGAGAAACATCGCTTCACCACCGAGGTCACGGCGCTCCTGGCCGCCCGATACGGCCGGTGGACCTGCGGATGGCATTGGGCGGTCGGCGAGGGTGGTGGTGGCGGTGTCGTCACCCACTGGTGCTGCAACTCCCACTCCATAGGTAGGCCCGCAGCAACGGCCGCCAAAGTGGTCGCGTCGCTGCTGGAGTGGCGGGACTGGCTGGAGGAGCTGGCGGAGCGGTTCGAGCAGTTGGCTCCGCCCGCCGGAGCGAATGCCGAGGATCACAGCTGGCACCTGGAACGGGCGGCCACCCGACTCGTGACCGTGGTCATGGACCGTACTGGTGCCGAATGCGGCTGGTACGGCCTCTGCCACACGGTGCTGACGTGGTTCCTCTCTTCCACGGGCATGGGGACGGAAGACGCGAAGAACGCGGTCGACACCGCGATCGGTGGACGGTTCAAGAGCTGGACCGTGCCGTCGCGGACCCTCATCGACGCAGTGGGAGAGGATCTCGCCGTAGACCTGACCGGAGTGCAGCCCTACCGTGAGCGCTGACGCCCTGGCCGCCTGGGTCCAGGTCAGGAACCAGATCGACTGGACTTCCGCGGCCGGTGAGGTGCCGGCCCCGGTCGAGCCCATCGTGGACGGCCTCACCACCTGGTGCGGGGAAGGAAGTCGTTCCTCGGACCCCGATCGAGGCCGCCGACTGCTCGCGGCGCTGGTTCAGTCGCGCACAGACGCTTCCCACAGGCGCCCTCTCACCTGCACGCTTCTGACCGGATGGCAGCAGTTGGTCCTTGGCATGCCTGAGGTCCGGTTCCGACGAGGCGACGCCTTCGCCAAGGGCGGCCGGGAACGCTACGCCCTGACACCACACACCCAGCGCGACTTTGAGCAATGTCTGCGCGACAGCGCCGATCCGCGAGTCCCCCTGGCCTCCCGCGCGGCCAGGGCCTACCTCGACGTGGCATTCTTTCACCCCTTCCCGGATGGCAACGCCCGCCTTGCCATGCTCACCCTCGCCTACGTCCTGGAGTGGGAAGGAGTCCGACTGGACCAGGTCGGCCCCTTGCAGACCACGCGCTACGCGGACGACGACGCCGGGGCAGCAGACCTGGCCGCCCTGGTCTTCGTCCTCATCCGCGCGACCCGCCAACGGGCCACCAGGTTCCCTCACTGAGGCAGCAGCCTTCCTCCAGATTCTCCTGATCAGTCCTACCGGAAGGTGAGCACGTACATCCGTACCCGGCTGAGCACGTTCATGTGTACGCCGACATGCGGATCAGCTCGTCCAGCGTCGTGTCGGCGGGACAGTAGGCGATGTAGTAGGAGATCTCCTCGGGCCTGCTCACGCTGCGGCGGGCAAGAACCCAGTGTCGGCGGTCCTCGCGGTGCCAGGGCCGCACTTCGACGCGTGCCCAGTCGAAGATCCGCCGGCCATGGGCTCCTTCACCGCAGGAACGGCGTTTCCATTTCTGCCGGGGCAGGCCGGGGCAGGCCGGGGCAGGCCGGGGAACAGGTCGTGGACGGCGTGGTCGATGGACCAGCGGGTGACGACGGTGTCATGCCGGGTGGTGGCCATGACGTGGAAGACATCGGCCTGCTCGAGCTCGAAGCGCCAGCCCTTGCTGTAGCCGTAGGCGGCGTCCGCCGTGACCCAGGCGAACGGGATCTTGTCGGCGATGGCCCGGCGGACCATCGCCTTGGCCATAGCCACCGCCGAACGGATGCCCTTCTTCAGGAACCCGGTGTCATCGACGATCAGGACGGCATCGCTGTCTCCGAGGTGTTCCACCACGTAGTCGCGCACGTCGTTCAGGACCTCGTCGGCGTCCCGCTCGATCCGGTTCAGCAGCCGGTGGATGCGATCGGGCCCCGCGTGCCCGGCCTCCTCCGCCAGCGTCCAGTCGTCCTTGCGCTGCAGCGGCGCAACCAGCCCACGCATGTAAGCCAGCGCCGACTGACGCGGCTCCTCCCGGTTGAACCGGTGCACGAACCGCTCATGCAGAGCACCCAGTTCACCCGCCCACAACCTGACATCAGCACGGTCCCCACCCATAACCACACCAACGACCGGGCTGGCCAGCAGTCACGGCAAAGACCGTTGCAGTACTAGGAGGTCGACGGTTTTGGTGACGCCCTCGACGGGGGCCACTGGAACGTCCTCGTGCTCGATGCTCAGGACGTCGTCGCAGCCGGCTCGGCGCAGGCGAGGCAGAAAGGACGCCAGAACGCGTCGTCGTGGCCGTAGCCGAGGGTGACGTAGTTTCAGGAGCGTTCCCTTGGCGGCTCTCGTATCGGCGAGGAGAACGCAGACTGACGGATAGTCATTCCGTTGGGCCCATGGCGTCGGGATGCCCTTCCAGTGTGAACCAAGGTCCGCGGTCCAGGCGGTCCTGCACGACTTCGCGCGCGTCGGGGTCGGCGACCCGGTCGGCGAGGCGCTGGGCGCGGGCTTTGAGTTCCCTGGCGTCCGGGGTGCCGGTGGCGGCGGCCGTCCGGGCCCGGATCTCGGCGGCGAAGGCCCGGTCCCAGTCGGTGAAGTCGTCCGGGTGCTCGGCGATCAACTCCGCGTAGCGCGGGGCGTGGTGGGCGGCGACCTGGGGGCGGCCGATGGCCAGGGCAGTCTGGGCAATGGTGTATTCGCCGCGGCCGTGGTTGGCCGGGGCGCCCGCCTCCAGCCAGTGATAGCACGCCGCGTAGGCCTGGTAGAGGGCCCGGTCCTGCTCGGCGCGCGAAGTGTCGGGGGTGAGGTCGAAGAGAAGGTCCCCGAGCGCGTTGTTGAGCTCGACGGCGAACCACCGGTGCAGGTCACGTTCGCGCGGTTGGCGGTTGCCGAACGCGGAGACCACGTCCTGCCAGCGGGCGAAGCCGTGTTCGCGGGCGATGACATGCTGCGCGTCGCGCATGGAGAAATGGACCGGGTCGACCGGGCCGGCCTTGGCCGCGCGCTCGGCGGCGCCGGGCTTACTGCCCTGGACGGCCAGGCGCAGGTCCTTGGCCTGGTTGCGCAACTGCCCCAGGTCGGCCTGGGCGGGAAGGGCGGGGGTGGTGCCGGTCACGGCGATGTTCCTCCAGGTCACGTGTGGGGGTCCGGGCGGGTTGGTGGCCGGGCGGGTTACCAGAAGCGCGGTTGGGCGGGGATGGTCTCCAGGTCGGTGAGGACCAGTTCGCGGTCCTCGTCCTGGGCGATGTCCTCGGCGGCGGCCAGGGCCTGTTCGGTCCAGGTGCGGGCCTGGTCCTTGTCGCCGGCCACCGCGTGGGCGCGGGCCAGGGACTCGTAGGCGTAGGCCAGGTCCCAGTCCCCGATGCCGTGGGCCTGGCAGATCTCCAGGCCGCGCCGGGCGTGGTGCAGGGCGGGCTCGGCCCGGCCCAGCACGCAGTAGACGCGTGAGCACTGCCATTCGCCGCGGCTGAGATTCACCGGGGCGCCCACCTGGCCCCAGTGGTGGCGCGAGGCGTGCGCCATGTGCAGCATCCGGTCGTCGTCCTCGACGCTGCGGTCCTCCTGCTCCAGCAACCGCCACACCCCGTTGAACAGGTCCACGGCCACCCGCCGCTCGTCGCCTGCGGCGCCCTCGGTCCTCTGCTGCGTGTCCTGGTCGGTCATCGCTGCTGTGACTCCGTCCTCGATCAGATGGTCTGTTCGGTGGAGGTCGCCCCGGACCCGGTCCAGGCGTGCCTGGAGCCGTCGCCGGTGCTGGATCAGGACCTGCTGGATCGCGGTCTCGTCGTCCGGCTTGGCCAGGCACGCACGCACTTGCTCCAGAGGGACGTCGACCGAGCGCAGGAGCCGCACCAGCCGCGCGGGCGCGACCTGCTCGGCGCCGTAGAGCCGGTAGCCGGTATCGGGGTCGACGACGGCAGGCGCCAGCAGTCCCACCCGGTCGTAGTGCCGCAGCGCCTTCGCGGTCAGGCCGACACGGCGTGCCAGTTGACCGACCGTGATCAGCTCAGGTCCATTCACCATCCCCTGAACCTAGAACCTTGCCCCGCGGGAACCTCAAACGGGCACTCACAACGATGAAAATGTGGCTATCCACTCGGACCGGTGCGAGATCGGCAAGTCCGACGGCAAGCCATGCCTTCGCCTCATTCTGTTTGGAGTCCTTAGAGGTCGCGCAGACAGGCGGTCGGCAGACAGGGACAGGCACGGTTCCGTGATCATGGAGTTGCGACGCGCTGTGACCACCGGAGATTCTGTGCCTGCGCTGCCATCATGGCTGACCGAACCGCTGTGGGAACGGCTGTGGTGGTGGCATCTCGGCGGTGGTCGCGGGCGTCGACGCGTCGTAGCCGGGAGCGGCTGCTCCAAGGGCGGCGGTCAGGTAGCGGTGAATGATGTCCAGTTCGCCCGGGGTGAAGCCCTCGGCCGCCTCGACCAGGTTGGCGATGAGCGGGCCGAAGAAGGACCGACCCAGTTCCACGGCTTTCTGCTCCACCGTCAGCACGACGCGTCGTCGGTCGTTTTCATCGCGCCTGCGGCGGACGAGCCCCAGGCGCTCCAGCCGGTCCAGCAGGGCAGTGGTGCCGGCCGAGTTGAGCCGTAGCGCCGCACCGAGTCGTCCCGGGGTGACGTCGGTACCCGCCCGATCGGCGTCAAGCAGATGGATGAGGGCTCGCAGATCGGTCGGGTGCAGACCGTTTCGCGCAGCGAACTCGGCGCCGCGCAGATCGAGTTCCACGGTCACTGCGCGCAGTAGATGGACCAGCCGCATCGCAGGGTTGATGTCGTCACTCACCGGGCTACTATCTCGCCAAGCGAGATACTTGGTCAACGAGACGATTCCCCGGGGGGTCACCGTGTCCTCATCCCAAGAGTTCTTCGCGGCTTACGACGCACTGCTCGCCCGCTGGCCCACCGGTACCGCCGAGATCGACATCCCCACCCCGTACGGGACCACCCGTGTCCACGCCTACGGCCCCGCT
Source organism: Streptomyces sp. NPDC031225 (assembly GCF_055570355.1). Classification (NCBI taxonomy): domain Bacteria; kingdom Bacillati; phylum Actinomycetota; class Actinomycetes; order Kitasatosporales; family Streptomycetaceae; genus Streptomyces; species Streptomyces sp. NPDC031225. The sequence continues at coordinate 22,125 of NZ_JBVIHJ010000018.1, forward strand.
GACGCCACTCCAGTTCTCCTTCTGCACGGCGGCGGTTCCACCGGCGCGGTCTGGTTCGCCAATGCCTCAGCTCTTGGCACGCACCACCGGGTGCTGGCCGTCGACGTCCTGGGCGATGCGGGACACAGCGTCCCCGGCGGGCGCCCGCTGCGCACAACCACCGACCTGATGGCCTGGTTGGACGCGCTGCTCGACGGCCTCACCGTGTCCCGCACGCACCTGCTGGGCCACTCCTACGGCGGCTGGATCGCCCTGACCTATGCCCTGCACGCCGCGCGGCGGGTCGATCGGCTGGTACTGCTCGACCCGACCCAGTGCTTCGCCAACTTCCGCCCGGGTTTCCTGCTGCGCTCACTGCCGATACTGCTCCGCCCGACGCGAGCCCGCGCACACGCCTACCTGGACCGCGAGACCGCAGGGACCGACACCGACCTGGGCTGGAAGCGGCTCTATGCCTTGGCGGTCTCGGGCTTCGCGAACCGGAAACTGGTCGTCGGCCGCCGCCCGGACCCCGCGGCACTGAGCGTTCCGCTCCTGGTTCTCCTCGCCGGCCGCAGCGACGCCCATGACGCCGCCAAAGTCGCAGCCTGCGCCCGCAAAGCCGTACCGGACGCCCGGATCGAGATCCTCGCCGAACTCACCCACTTCGCTATGCCCACCGCCATGCCCACCGAGACGAACCACCGGATCACCGACTTCCTGGCAGACAACCAGGAGAAGCAAGCCGACCCGGGCGCGGTTTGAGGAAATAAAGCGGAGCGGACTGCGCCGAGGCCGTTCAGCAGCTCGATCCACACTGGGTGAAGGTAGGTGGTCGTGCACGGTGAGTGCTTGGGGCGTCCCTCCCAGCGGTGGGTGGTCCAGGCTTGGCGGATGAGGCTACGCACGGTGATGACGGTGTCCGCGAAGTCAAAGCGGGTCGGCTGCACATGACGTGGTCCTGGCCGATTTCGACCAGGCTTGCGAGATCCTCTGGGGCACGCTGTACGGCATCGCGTCGCTCAGTTACCTCGGCAGTGTCGGCAGCGATCGCGCCCGCCACCTCGCCGAACAGGCGCTTCGCACGATCCTCCTCGGTTGGCGAACCGAGACGCCGGCGAACGGTCGACCGGCGAGCAGTCAGGTGCTCTGACCGCTGTGGTTCGCCGGGTTCAGAGGGAGGACCGGAGTGTTCGTCGAGATCGTCTTCGTGGAGCTGCCGATCGATCGCGACGACGTCCAGGAGGCTCTGGAGACGGCGTTCGAGCTCGACGGCGAGGTCACCAGTGCGGGCAGCGGCATGGGTCGTTTGCCATCTTGACCTTGAAATTGCGCAGAGCCCGACACGACCGCGGCCCTGGAGCGTTTCCGGGCGGTGCTGTCCGACCTGAAGTCGCGGACTGCGCGACGTTGAACGTCAGTGAAGGTCAGCCGCCCTCCTCTCTCGTCCGCCCCAGCGGGTGCCCTTCTCGCTGCGGCTGCGGCTGCGGGCGCGCCTGTCCGGACGCCGACGGTTCGCTGCGCGAGCGGGACGCCGCGGCGGCGATGCGGGTCGCCGAGCCGGGGCGGGAGACGCCCGCCGTGCTGCGCTGGTAGTACCAGAAGGAAGTTGCGGCTCCGACGGCTCCGACGGCTGCCGGGTGTGGGCAGCCGTCGGAGCGCACGGTCGTGGCGAAGAACGTCGAGACGGGGGGAAAGCCCCCTACGCCGTCTGTCCGGTTACAGGCCCCAGCCCCAACGTAGTTGTGCCACACCCGAGGAGTTGTTCACCGCCAGTCCGCTGCCGCTCTGCCGGGTGATCGAATAGGTGTCGCCCGAGCGCAGGCCGGGCCAGTAGACGACGCCCATCTGACGGGACCTCGTCAGGTCCGTGGTGGCGGCGAAGTACGCGGTGAAGGTATTGCCGTCCTGGTTCCCGCCGTAGTAGTTCAGCCCGGTCGTCATCGGGGCACCGGCCTCGTCGATGATGGTGCGGGACGAGTACGAGCCGAGCCGGTTGCTCAGGTTGGTGGTCCACGCCGAGCGGGTCGTGTCCGAGGCCCAGTATCCGTAGAAGTGCAGCGACAGCAGCGTGCCGTTCAGGGCGCTCGCCGCTCCGACACCCGTGACGTTGTCGTTGTAACCGGTGCCGCTGATGAGGACCCGCCCGCGGGGGGTGCTCGAATGCCGGGACAGCCACGACGAGCAGAGCGACACCCAGTCGTTCAGGCTGTAACCGAACGGCTCGTTCATCGGTTCGAAGTAGACGTTGCCGTTGCTGCCGTAGTCGCTGATGACCTTGTCCCACATGGTGTTCCATGCGTTCATGTCATCGACTTTGCCGTCCTTGTTCGCTTCCCAGTAGCCGAAGATGACCTTCATGCCGTGGGACAGGGCCGAATCGGCGGCGCCCTTGTACCGCGCCCACCAGTCCGAGTTGACGCTCTGCGGGTTGATCGGCAGCCGCACGGTGTTCGCGCCGAGCTGCTGCTGGAAGCCGCTGATGATGCCGTCGGCCTTGGAGCGGACGCTGTCGTAGCTGTCCCCGGCCGTGAGGCCGGTCGGGATCACCCAGCCGTCCACGTAATTGTCGCGGCTGTCCGCCCAGTTGACCCCGCGGAAGGAGTTGGTGGCGGCAGATGCGCCATGGGAAACCGTCAGCAGTGGCGCGAGGAGTGCTGCGATCAGGAAGGCGCGCAGGCGGGTGCGGGAGCGGAGGCGATTCACACGAACTCCATTGTTCGATTGCTCGATGTTTACGTAAACACCCGTCCTGACGTGGGGCTACCGAGTTGAAGACGGGGAGGTTTCTGAATGCTGATCCTCCATGGATTCAGTGTCAAGAGCCTGTCAGGATCCGAATCCTGTGTGACAGCGGCGGGTTGCGGCGGGCGACCAATGGGTGTTCACCGGCGTGGACCCCGAACGCCATGCCTGGGGCGCCGCACACCCGACCCGGCCGGCCGGCAAGCCGGTGTTCATCGGCGCCCAGGTCCCGCAAGAAGTCCACGGGGATCGCGGCGACCTCGCAGGGCCGGTCGGCGTCGCCTCCACGAAGGCCGGCACGCCGCCGCTCCGCCGGGCGGCCTCCTTCACCAAACCCGCCGGCACCCTGCGCATCGGCGACCACCTCCAGACGCACCTGAGGTTCCCCGAGCACGACCTGGGGACTGACGAGGGCTATCGCTGCGTTGCGGGCGGCGATCACCGTCTGCTGCTGCTCGCCCGCGCCGGCATCCCGGGCGGCGAACAGCTCCCGGGCTACCTCTGCTGCAACTTGTGTGGGCTCTCGGGGATGAGGAGATACGGAAGGCGATCGAGGCCGCCCACGAGCGGGCCATCGCCATCGTCCTCGCGTGGATTGAGGACGACAGTGCCGTCATCCGCTACGGCACGCAGGGCGTCCACCGCATTCGCCCCGCGCCCGGCCTGGTCGCCGCCCGCTTCCGCCACTACGAGACCCGCTCCGGCATGCCGCTGCTCCACGATCACCTCCTTCCTTCGAGGGCCTGCGCCCGAAGGACGGTGTCGGGGGTGCGGTTCACTCCATGGCCCTGTTGGAGTCGGCCGTCGCCGCGTCCGCGCTCCACAACGAAGTCGTCATGGCTGAGGCGTGCGAGGCGCTGGCGCCGGCCTCCGAGCCGCGCACCGTCACGCCGGGCCGTCGCCCGGTCAGTTGGAGAAGCGCTTGGACCGGGTGGTGCCGTCGGGCTTGGCGAAGACGTCAGCGGACTCGATGACGGTGTCGGCGTTGGACCAGGTGTCAGGGTGGGTGGTGGGGAAGATGCCGGTGCCCCTGGCCGACGTCGGGACCGCGTGGACCGAGCCCGGGGTACCAGGCGTACGCACCGTACGGACGCCCTGAACTGCCGTGGTCAGACGGGCAGTTGGACGGTGAAGACCGTCTCGGTTCCGGGGGAGCTGGTGACGCTGAGGCTGCCGCCGTGGGCCTCGGTGAACCGGCGGGCGATGGAGAGGCCGAGGCCGCTGCCGCCGGTGTGCCGGTTGCGGGACTTCTCGGCGCGCCAGAACCGGTCGAAGACATGCGGCAGGTCCTTCGGGCCGATGCCGGAACCGGTGTCGCTGACCTGGATCAGGACGGTGTTTCCGGTCCGGCGGGACCGCACGGTGACATTGCCGCCCGGGGGAGTGTGGCGTACGGCGTTGGACACCAGGTTGCCGACGGCCTGGCGCAGCCGCATGGGGTCCGCGTACAGCTCGGTGTCACCGTCGGTGCGGACGTCCAGGGTGATGCGCGCGCTCTGGGCCTGGCCGCCGTGGGCGGTGGCCACGTGGTGCAGGAGGTCGCCCGCGTCCAGGAGTTCACGGTGCAGATGGAGCGTGCCGGCCTCGGCCGCCGCCAGGTCCCGGAGGTCGTCGATGATGTGTTGGAGCAGCAGGGTCTCCTCCAGCAGCACCGAGGTCACGTCGTCGTCCGGGGTGAGCACACCGTCCTGGGTGGCTTCCAGCCAGCTGCGGATGGTGCTGAGCGGTGTCCGCAGTTCGTGGGCGATGTCGCTGACCATGGCCTTGCGCTGCGCTTCGGTGCGTTCCCGGTGCTCGGAGAGGTCGTTGAAGGCGGTGGTGAGGCGGCCGATCTCGTCGCCGGTGGTCACCGGGACGCGGAGCTGCGGGCGGCCCGGGTTCCGTACGGCGCTGGTGAGCGCGCGCAGCGGTCTGACCAGGCGGACGCCTATCACCACGGTCACGGTGATGGTGAGCACGAGGACGAGGGCGACGACCCCGATGATGCGGATGGTGTTGGCCTGCGACAGGTCGAAGCCCGGAACCGCCGATCCGGCCGGTGCGCTGACGAACAGCTGTGCCGCCGGGGCGACGTAGGCGGCGAGCTGTTCCCGGCGGCTGGAGTTGACACAGTTCTGCGTGGCCTGGGTGTCGGCGTTGCCCGGCTTGTGGGAGAGCGTGAGGTCGAGCACCACGGTAGGCAGGCCCTGATGTGCCAGACAGGTCCTGATCAGCTTGTTGAGGCTGTCGAGAGCCTTCAGCTCGCCCGGTGTCGCGAGTGCGAGCTGGAGCGTGGATTCGCACTTGCCCAGGGCGTGGGCCTCCTTGGCGCCGTCGTCGGTCTCGATCCTGGGGTGACCGCTGAGCGAAACGGAGACCTTGGCGGGGAAGCCGTATTTGATCATGCAGTCCCTGAGCTTGTGGGCGCTGCCGAGGAGATCCTGGCGCTGTGCGGCGGAAAGCCGGAACGGGCCGAGGGCACGGGGGTCGATACGGTCGGCGCCGGCGTCGGGGAACAGCGCGGGGTCGACCTGGAGCGGGTCGATGACCGCGAACGCCTGGTCCGGCAGCGGCGATGTGCCGGGCGCGGAGTCCGCGATCGTCCGGCGGCCGTGGTCCTGGGCGGTGAGGGTGATACGCCGGTCGGTCCGGTCGGCGAGGTGGCGGATCGTCGGTGCGACTCCGTCCCAACTCGGGTGGACGGCGGCGTAGTCGGTGAGCGTCTTGTAGATGTCCGTGTCGTCGGAGAGGACCTGTCCCTGTTCCTGGCGGATCGCGCTGGTGGTGGTCCGTACCGCAAGCCAGGCGGTGGCGGTGATCGCGCAGAGGGCGACGAGAAGCGAGGAAGCCAGCAGCCTGACCAGCAGACTCCTGCGCAGCGGCACCCTGGTCTCGGGGGTCTCGACGTGCACCGCGGGCTCAGTGCGCACGGTGGCCTTCGGGGCCGTCAGCCATCTTGTAGCCGACCCCGAAGACGGTCAGCAGGAGGACCGGCTGCTTCGGGTCGGCTTCGAGCTTCTTGCGCAGGTTCAGGATGTGCACGTCGATGGAGCGCTCGGTGATGAAGCGGTCGGATCCGCGGGTCCGGGTCAGCAACTGCCGCCGGGTGAAGACCCGTTCGGGCTCGGCGGCCATGGCCGCCAGGACCTCGAACTCCCCGGGGGTGCATTCCACCTGCCGCCCGCCGAGGTGGACGGTGTGCCGGACCGGATCCACCGAGAGGGCACCGGCCCGCAGGACCGGGTCGGTCGGCCGGCGGTCGTCCGGGACGGCGGCGCCGCCGCCGGTACGCCGGCTGCGCCTCAGCAGGGTGCGGATACGGGCCATCAGCTCACGGGGGCTGTAGGGCTTGGTCATGTAGTCGTCGGCGCCGAGGTCGAGGCCGAGCAGCAGGTCCTCCTCGGTGGTGCGGGCGGTCAGCATCAGCACCGGGAGGCCGGACGACTCCCCCCGCAGAATGCGGCAGACGTCCAGGCCGTCGACCACCGGCATCATCACGTCGAGGACGAGCAGATCGGGCGGTCGGCGGCGGGCCTCGTCGATCGCGGCACGTCCGTCGTGCACCACAAGGGCGGTGTGGCCCTCGCGTTCCAGATAGCGCCGGATCACCGTGGCCTGTCTGACGTCGTCCTCGGCCACCAGGACATGTGCGCACATGCTGCCGACCATAGGGCGGGGCGGTGCGATTCAGACAGGTTTTTGATGGCAGCCTGACAAGATCCTCATATCGCTCGGCCATGGTGGCCGCCATGCCGAACATCAATGACCGGCGAGGCCTTGATGCTGTGGCCGCAGACGTGTCCCGGGCCCGTCCGGTAGCCGGTTCGTCCTCGATCGCCGCCGGACGGCCCCTGTGCTGGGGGGGGGGGGGGGGGGGGGGGGGGGGGGGGGGGGGGGGGGGGGGGGGGGGGGGGAGGGGAGGGAGGGGGGGGGGGGCAAAAAACGACGGGGGGGGAA